>JASFHG010000038.1:0-13215 GCA_050123355.1 Planctomycetia bacterium | reverse complement strand
CATGTCCGCGTTGACCGCCATGGACAACCGGCTCTTGCGGAACAGCCGCCTCTTCGCCGCCGGCATCCTGTACGCGTTGGAAGAATATCATCAGGCGAGCAAGGCCTACTCGACCGCCTCGCTCCATTATCAGGGGCAGCCGATCGCGATCCAGGCGATGCAACAAAACGCCTTGGCCCTTTCCAAATTGGGACAAAGCCGCGAGGCCCAAAACCTCATCCGCCGTGCCCAGTCCCAGCTCGAAAAGATGGGGCCCGATTTGAATTACGAAGAGACCACCCTCTACAGTTTTATAGAGTGGCAACAACTGCTCCAAGAAATGGAAAAAGAGATAGCGATGCAACCGAACCTGTCTCAAAACCCATAAGAAATAGAAAAATGACGACGACTTACGAAACGGATCAACTCGCCGAACTGGTCACGACCAAGCTGAAATGCCTGATCGAACTCCGCGAAATGGGCGTCCGGCAGCAAAAGTGTATCGAAGATGAAAAAATGTCCGATCTGATCAAGGTGCTCGGCGCGAAACAAACTTTGATCAACCGGCTCGGCCAAATCGAAAGGGCCATGGACCCGTTTAGAACCGACGACCCCGAATCGCGTGTCTGGCGCTCGCCCGAAAATCGGGCCGAGTGTCGAAAGAATGTCGAGGAATGTGACGCGATCCTCGCCCAGATTCTCGAAGGGGAGCGCCAAAGCGAGTCGATCCTCCGCGTCCGACGCGACGAAACGGCTGAAAAACTGCAAAGCAGTTATGCGTCAAGCGTCACACGAACGGCCTACGCCGAAGCCCAACCCCGGGCAACGTCCCAAATTGATTTTACCGAGTAAAAAAATGGAAACACCCACGACACCGACAATCGATCCGATGACGCTCGACGCGGACGCCTCGCTCGAGACGGTTCTGGCCGCGTGGCATACGGCGACCATCCAGCTCGAGCAGACGCACATCACCCTCTGCGAAGAGGTCCAGCGGCTGACCGACGAGCTGGAACAGAAGAATCGGGAGCTGGCACGCCAAAGCCGGCTGGCCGACCTCGGGCGGATGGCCTCGCACATTGCCCACGAAGTCCGAAACAACCTGATGCCGGTCACGCTCTACATGAGCCTGCTGCGTCGGAAGGTCGGCACGGATCCCGAGATCGTCGACATCCTGAACAAAATTCAGGCGGGTTTCACCGACCTCGACGCGACGGTCCACGACCTGCTCCACTTTACGGCCGACCGCGACCCGCAACGAAAAACGATCCCGATCGGCGAGCTGGCCGAGGAACTGGTCGTCTCGATCGCGCCGCAACTGGCCGCCCAATCGATCGAGCCGAAGATCGACATCCCCGAGGACGAAACGGTCACGGCCGACCGCGACATGCTCCGCCGCGCGATCCTCAACCTGATGCTCAACGCGATGGACGTCATGCCGGAGGGCGGAACGCTCACGTTGAAAACCAACTCGGATGACCAGCAGGTCGACATCGAGGTCCTCGACACCGGCCCGGGCCTGGACCTGGACGACACGCAGCAGATTTTCGAGCCCTTTTACTCCACAAAGAGCAGCGGCACCGGGCTCGGCCTGGCGATCGTCGCGCGGATCCTCGAGGTTCACGACGGAATGGTCACGGTCGAAAACCGCCGGCCGCACGGCGCGGCGTTTAAATTGAGTCTTCCGAAAGCAGCCTAGAAACCGTTTAGCGGTCGAATGGAATTCGACGTTTTTTGGACGGTGCTCCCGCACCATAAAATTTTATACGTAATGAAAAACTTTTAAAAAACGTCGAATTCCATTCGACCGCTAAACAAACACAAAAAACAAATCATCCAAAATACTTTGATAAAAAATCATGATCCAATCCAACCCACGCTATAACTCGCTTCCTTCGGACCCCGGTCGTGTGCTTGTGGTCGACGATCATCGTCAGGCCCGGGAGTCGATGTCCGATGTGCTCCGTCAGTCGGGCCACGACGTCGACTGCTGCGCCAGTGCGCCGGAAGCGCTCGAGCGGATCGTCGATCAATCGTTCGACTGCGTGATCACCGATCTCCAGATGCCCGGCATGGACGGGGTCGAGTTCATCGTGCAGCTCAAACGGCGTAAATATCCGGCCCAGGTCGTGATGGTGACGGCCCACGCCTCGGTCAATACGGCGGTTGAAGCGATGCGTCACGGTGCGTTCGACTATATCGAGAAACCGTTCGACATCGACCGGCTCGAACAGCTCATCAACCGCGCGATCCGCCAGAACCGGCTGCTCGGTGTAAATAAAGAAGAAACGACCGACATCTCGAAGACCCCGCCGGTCATGATCGGGTCGAGCGAGGCGATGCAACGACTCCGTCAGCGGATCGAGCAGATCGCCCCGACACCCGAGACCGTTTTGATCATGGGCGAAAGCGGGACGGGCAAGGAGCTGGTCGCCCGCGCGATCCACCTCGCGAGCACGCGCCCCGACGGGCCGATGGTCAGCCTGAACTGCCCGGTCCTCTCGGCCCAATTGATGGAGAGCGAGTTGTTCGGACATGAAAAAGGGGCGTTCACCGGTGCCGAAACGAAGCGGACCGGCCGATTCGAGATGGCCAACGGCGGCTCGATCCTCCTCGACGAAGTGACCGAGATCGATCTCGGGCTACAGGCCAAGCTGCTCCGCGTCTTGCAAGAGCACGCGTTCGAGCGAGTCGGGTCGAGCGAAACCATCAAGGTCGACGTCCGGGTTCTGGCCACCACGAACCGGAATTTATTGGAGGAGGTCGCCTCGGAACGGTTCCGGCAAGACCTTTATTATCGGCTGGCGGTCGTGCCGGTTTGGGTCCCGCCCCTCCGCGAGCGGCTCGAAGACGTGCCCGAGTTGGTCGAGCACTTCCTGTTGGAATCGGCCACCCGGCTGGACCGCAGCCCGTGCCGCTTGACGAAAGAAGCGGAGCAACTGCTCTATAATTATCACTGGCCCGGCAACGTGCGAGAGCTCGAGAACCTGATCACTCGGGTAAGCGTCCTCTGTCCGACCGACCAGATCGACGCGGAGCAAATCCGCAGTTGGATGCAGATTGGGCCCGAGATGCAGAAGAATGTGGTGCCGACCGTCGCACCGACGCCCGACTGCATCCCGTTCCCCGGCCCGGCCGCTCAAGAATCCACACCCGAACCGGAACCGGCCATCCCGGTCGGGACCACGTTGCAAGAGACCGAGCGTGCCCTGATCGAAGCGACCTTGGCCCATTTCGACGGCCATCGTGCGAAGACGGCCGAGGCGCTCGGGATCGGTGTCCGAACCCTGTCGGGCAAGCTACGTCAGTACGGCTACGCCCCACGAGCGAACAAGGCGGGTTAGGAAATTAACCGCGTGGCTTTATGCCCACGCTCGGGATAAATAGTGATAGCGGCCCTTCGCTTCGGAAAAATAAACCATCTCCAGTAATACAAGTTGTTTTTACATGGAAACCGAGCGCGGGCATAAAGCCACGCGGCTAAAATCGCTAACAAATATATGCACAGTACGCAACATCGACCGACGTTCGGCAGAATTTGCCGAGTGGCAAGTTAGTAGAGCCTGGTAAGAAACGTAGCCGCTTTGGCAACGGAGTTAAATTAAACAGTTTTCGCGTGAGTTGTTAAACTCTTGAAAACAGGAGACTTAAAAACCACGCGTTGAGCAATATGTTCATTCCACTTTCCACCTTAACCCATTTTGGCACACCAGTTGCGAGGAGTTTGTCATGAATCAGCTCTTTGGCAATTTATTGTTTCGCGATACGGCTATCCCGGTGACCGAACAGGTCGTGAATTTCACGCAGGCACGCCAGAACGTGCTGGCGGGAAATATTGCCAACCTCGATACGCCCGGCTACAAAACCCGCGATCTGTCGGTGGAAGACTTTCATGCACGGCTACAAGAGGCAATCGACTATCGCGATCGGGTCGAGCAGACGGGCGTGTCAGGTCGGCCGGGTGGTTCCGTCCCCGGTTTGAACAAGGACGTGGATACCTATTTTGCTCAGGCATCCCAGGACCCCAAGCTTCTTCTGCATCATGACCAAACGAACGTCAGCATGGAAAGCCAGGTAAACGAGATGGTCAAGAACCATATCGAGCACAACCTGGCCCTGACGATCATGAACAACCAGTTCCGGCTTCTCCAGTCGGTCATCAGCGAACGGGCCTAACCCTTTTCCAAAAAACAACTTATCGTTTCAAGTTTAGCCGTCGGACATCGTCCGACGTGTTTTGAAATTGCGAAAATGCGCCGAACGATGTTCGGCGGCTAAACTTAGGCTGGAATGCTAACACGACAAAAACCCCCACCCCCCCTTTTTTTCAAATCTTATCTTGCACCGTCTGGCAAATATCGCTATAGGTTAGCCCCCAACTTCCATGTTGAGGCAATATCAGCGGGCTCGGCCTGCGCTGAGACCCTTGGCAACGCGCCAAAAAATAACACTCCTACGACACAAGGAGAGTCCCATGTTTTCATCCATCGACGTCAGTACCAGTGGATTGGTTGCACAACGGATTCGTATGAACACAATCTCGAGCAACCTGGCCAATGTATCGACGACCCAAAACGAAGAGGGTGAGCCGTTCCCCTATCAGCCACGCTATCCGATTTTCGAAACCGACAACTCGGTCGGCACGAACGGATCGGCCGGGGTCACGGTCTCGGAGATCCGCGTCGACGACACGGCCGAGCCGCGTTGGAAGCACCAGCCCGGCCACCCCGACGCGATCAAGGAAGGGCCGATGCAAGGTTGGGTCGCGTATCCGGGCATCGACATGATGACCGAGTTCACCGACGCCATGGAGGCCGCTCGTGCCTACGAGGCGAACATCGGTGCGTTGGACATTTCCAAAGACATGATCAACCAATCGCTCACGATCCTGGCATAGTGAGAAATAAGAAAGAAGCATGATGATGAACCCGATCACCCCCTTGAACCTATCCGGTCAGCTCCCGTCGATCTCGGGCCTCGACGCCGCGAAGCAGGCGGACAGCGCCGGTTTTAAGGACATGCTGCTCAACTCGATCCAAGAGGTCAACTCCATGCAGCAGGAGGCCGACCAGGCTGTCGAGCAGATCGCCACGGGCAAGGACATCAACCCGGCCGAAGTCCTCACGGCCGTTCAGAAGGCGGACATCGCGTTTCGTATGATGATGCAGATACGAAATAAACTGGTCGAGGCTTATAACCAAATTGAATCGATGCAGGTGTAACAACAAATTTCAATACGTTTAGCCGCCGAACATCGTTCGGCGCGTTTTTGAATAATTTCCAACACGTCGGACGATGTCCGACGGCTAAACTATCAACCCCAAGGATCCACGGATGGATTTCCTGAACCAAGTTGCAAGACAGATTTCCGAACTGTTTCGTTCGATGACGCCCGGTGCCAAGATCGCCGTGGCGCTGCTTTTGGCCGTTCTGGGTGTGAGCCTGTTTTTCCTTTTCTCGAACAAGATCTCCGGCGGCGGTGACTATCTCTTCGCCGGCGAGTCGTTCAGCGCAACTCAGATCCAAAAGATGGAGGCCGCTTTCGGAGCCGAAGGGCTCTCCGGATACCAATCGGTGCCGGGCGGAGGGGGATTCAAAGTCAAGGTCGAAGGGAACAAGGCAAGTTACATCGCGGCCCTGGTGAAGCACAAGGCCCTGCCGCCGAACTGCTACGACGCGATCCAGGAAGCGCTGACCGACGTCAGCCCGTTCACTTCGCCGACGCAGATCAACGAATTCATCCACAACGGGAAAACGATCAAGCTGACGCAAATGATCTCCGATCTGCAACTGGTCGCAAAAGCGGAAGTCATGTTCCACAAGGGAAAGAAGGCCGGACTCAGTCGCACGGAAAAGAGCTCGGCCGCGATCCTGATCCAACCGGTGCCCGGAGAATCGCTCGACGCGAGCTACGCGAAGACCATCCAGCAGATGGCCGCCGACGCGCTGAGTATCACGGCCAACGATGTAACGGTCGTCGATGGCAACACGGGCCACTGCTTCTCCGGCAACCTGAGCAGTGGCGAGATCGGCAATCAAATTGCGGTTAGCGCGAAAGAGGCAAAATGGCAACAGAACATCTCGAATCTGATCGGAATCGAAGGGATGAAAGTCGTCGTGAACATCATCCGCGGGCCTTATAAGAGCCATGTGGAAACCGTCATTTCGCCTGACAAGAAGAAAACGGTCGCTCAAAACACGTACGAGAAGACGGGCTCCACCGAAAGCGAGTCCCCGGCAACGAAAGGCCGGCCCGGCATCGTCTCGAACGCCGGGAATCGGATTCAAGGTGCCGGGAACATGATGAGCAAAAACTCGTCGAAAGACTCGGAGACCTCGACCAACAGTCTTGTCGGTGGTACGCAACAACATTTCGTTTACGACACGGACCAGGAGCAACAGATCAACGTTTCGATCCGGTTGCCCAGCGAGCATTACATCAAGATTTGGCAGAGCCGCAACCCGACGAAGGAAGGGGAAGAGGCCAAGGAGCCGACCGCGAGCGAGTTGGCGGCGATCGAGACGGAAGAAATCCAGAAGACCAAGCAGTCGGTCACCAACCTGCTGCAACAGAAGGGAGTTGCCGACCCGTCGAAGTTTGTCGACGTGACGACCTATCAGAGTTTCATCGTTGCACCGTCCGAGGGACCCGGCATGATGGGCCAAGCGACCGCCTGGATCGGCCAATATTGGACCGTCCTCGGCCTGTTTGTCCTGGCGTTGCTTAGCCTGCGTGCCCTGCGGACCATGATGCGTTCCGTCCCGGTCGAAGTGGGAGAATCGCATGGACACGTAAAACACAAAGGCATGACCATCGCCGACGGCGAAGAAGAGACGGTTTCGGAAGAAGAGGCAAAAGCGATGGCGTCCGAGATGCTTCGAAAATTTGACGGCAAAGGCCCTTCACTCCGTGACGAATTGACCGCGTTGGTCAGCCAAGACGCCGACACGGCCGCGACGATCCTTAGCGGCTGGATCGGCAGCCCGACGAAGACTTAACGTTAGCCCGGTCGCCTGCGGCCGGCAGCAATTGATCCCGTCGCAGGCGACGGGGCTAACTTAAAAACCAAAAACCGTTCATTACTTATACTCGATGAAATCCACTGCGAAAACTACTATCGACCCGGGGCTCCGCAAGGCGGCCATATTGATCGGGTCGCTCGAACGAAAAATGGCTGACGGTCTGCTCGCCCAAATGGGGCCGGAACGTGCCAAGTTGGTTCGCGACGCGATCATGAACCTCGGTCCGATCGATCCGGCGGAAGAAGAACAGGTACTGGTCGAGTTTTTCCGCACCGGTCCGGCGGATTTGAAAAAGAAAATGAAAACGAGTTCGCGACCGTCGCGGAGTGAGAGAAGGAAACGAAACACGGACGAGGCGGACGAAGCGTATGTCCGCAAGCTGGTCGAGCGATCCAAGGACATCAAGGAGACAAACGAGGCGGTCGAGAACTCCAAAAACCACAAGAGTAAGCCGCTCGGGTTCCTGCGAGAGACCGACACGACCGAGATCGTCCGCATCCTCGCCAACGAGCGACCGCAGACCATCGCCCTGGTCCTTTCCCACCTGCCGGCCGAACAGGCGGCCGCCGTGCTCGACTGTTTCTCGGCGAAGAACCAAACCGAGGTCATCCGGCGTCTGGTCGAGTTGGAAGAGACCGACCGCGAAATTTTGGAAGATATCGAAATCACACTGAAAAGCCGCATGAAGGAAAACGTGCCCGTCGCTCGGCGGCGTGTCGTCGGCGCGAAGGCGGTCGACCAGATCCTCTCGCAAGGTGCCTCGGGCATCTCGCGACGGATCCTCGACAACCTGGCGAAACACGATCCGAAACTGGCCCAGCGTTTTTTGCCCAAGTCGCCCGAACCGGAAAAACAGAACCACTTCGGGCCGCTGACCTTCAGCGACGTGACACGGCTCCAGCGGGAGGCTTTAAAGACCCTGATCAATACGGCCGGAATCGACCTGATCATGATCGCCCTGGTCGGGGCTCCGGACTCGTTTATCGAACGGGTTTTGGAGACGTTCCCCACGGTGCAAGCGGAAGCGATCCGCCACGAGCTCAGCAACCTGGCTCCGACACGGCTCAGCGACGTCGAGACGGCCCAGCGTCAACTGGCCGACCTAACCCGGGTGCTGGCCTTGTCCGGCCATATCGAGTTGCCGCCGACCATGCAGCGGCCCATGATCCAAGTTACTGCGTAGAAAAAAGACGTTTAACCGACGAACGACGTTCGTCGCGTTTGAACTGATCCAAAACACGCCGGACGGTGTCCGGCGGCTAAACTAAAAATCAACGAAGCCAATAAAAAACAACTTAAAACATGTCCACCGTTATCAAAGCATCCAACAAAGACTCGATCGCCAAGGCAATTGCCTTCAACTTACCCGACATGGCGGGCGAGGCGGATGCCGTACTGGACCGGATACGCCAGGAAGCGACCAAGATTATCGACGCCGCTCGCCAAGAGGCACAGCAGATCCGAATCCAGGCCGAGCGGGAAGGACATCAAGCGGCCGAGCAACGAGTGCGAGAGCAGATGACGCAAGAGCAGGCTCAAAAGCTCTCGACCCTGCTGCCCGCCTTGCAACAGACGGTCCAAGAACTCCAAAACGCGAAACATGCGTGGATGTCGCACTGGGAAAAGAGCGCCCTTCGTGTGGCAACCGCGATCGCCGAGCGGATTATCCGCCAGGAGATCAAAGAACACCCCGACATCCCGCTGACCCTGATCCGCGAAGCGCTGGGGATGGCGATCGGCAGCGACGAGATACGCATCCATCTGAACCCGGCCGACTGCGAATCGCTGGGCGATCAGGTGGAGATGATCACGCACGAGGTATCGGGGCTCGGGCCGGTGGCCGTTTGTCCGAATCCACAAATCACGCAGGGAGGATGCCGGGTCGAAACTCGTTTCGGCACCATCGATCAACAGTTCCAATCGCAATTGGACCGTATCGAGGAAGAGTTGACGGGGGATTAGAGTACCTTTAACCCAAATAGGGCACGCTTCGCGGCCCAATTTCGGCTTGATGAGAAAATAGTAGCCATAAAAACTTGGTTCACATTTATTGACCATGCTCACGATTGAACAACAACTCGAAAACGTTACGCCGACGGCCATCACCGGTGTCGTTGCGCGGATGGTCGGAATGACCGCTTCGGTCGCCGACTTCCCCGCACCGGTCGGGTCGATGGTCCGGATCGAGCGTGAGCATGGTGGGCCGCTCGAGGCCCAGGTGATCGGTTTCCGCGATCATCAGACGCTGATCTATCCTTACAGCCGACTCGAAGGGGTCCGGCGCGGGAATCGGGTTCGGTTGATCCGCACCGCTCGCTGGCTCCGTGTCGGCGACGGGCTGCTGGGGCGAGTGGTCAACTCCGAAGGACGCACGGTCGACGGCAAACCCCAGCCGATCACGACCGACCGGGTGAGTTTCGACCGCGAACCGCCCCACCCGTGTGATCGGCCGCCGATCGACACCCCGCTGAGCACGGGCATCCGGTCACTCGACGCAATGCTTACCTGCGGCCGCGGCCAGCGGGTCGGCGTCTTCGCCGGGTCGGGTGTCGGCAAGAGCGTTTTGATGGGCATGATGGCCCGGTATACGGCGGCCGACGTGATCGTGATCGGACTGATCGGAGAACGTGGCCGCGAAGTCAACGAATTTATCCAACAAGATCTCGGGACGGAAGGCTTGAAGAAGAGTGTTGTCGTGGTTGCAACCAGCGACGAGCCGGCACTGGTCCGTGTCAACGCGGTTTCGACCGCGACGGCCATCGCCGAATACTACCGCGATCGCGGGAAGAACGTGCTGCTTTTGGTCGACTCGTTAACCCGCTTTGCCTTGGCCCAACGTGAGATCGGCCTTGCCGCGGGCGAGCCGCCCACCACGCGCGGCTATCCGCCGTCGGTCTTCGCCCTGATGCCCAAGCTGGTCGAGCGAGCCGGCCGTGATCCGAACGGAACGATCACCGCGTTTTACACCGTGCTGGTCGAAGGAGACGACCCGAACGAACCGGTCAGCGACGCGGTCCGCGGCCTTTTGGACGGCCACATTTGGCTCTCGCGCAGCCTTGCCTCGCGGGGGCACTACCCGGCGGTCGACGTGCTGGACAGCCTCAGCCGACTCATGCCGGTGATCACTGACGAGGAACATCGCAACGCGGCCCAAATGCTCCGCGAGATCCTCAGCGCCCAACGCGACCAGCAGGACATGATCTCGATCGGGGCCTATCGCCAGGGGAGCAACCCGATAGTCGACATCGCCCTGGCGTTGGAGACCGAAATCCGCCGGTTTTTGACCCAAAAGGTCGAGGAGTCGTCCTCGTTGGAAGAGGCCAAGAGCCAACTGCTCGCGATTTATCAAGCAGCCCAATCCAAGTTACCACAACAACCATAACAACAAACCACTTTAACAACCTATCCGAGAACCTATTTAATTGAATGTTCGCCCCGTCGCCTGCGACGGGATTTTCCCCAAAACCGGCCGCAGGCGACCGGGCTAACGGGAATTTCGGATAAACTTTAAGACACCCATTTAAACCATGGCCAAGTTCAAGTACCGACTGAAACCTTTGCTCCAGATCCGCGAGACGACTCGCGACGAGCGTCGGTCCGAACTGGCCCAAGCACAACGAGCGGACGACATCCTTCACAACCGGCAAACGACGATCGAGCAGCAGCGGCACGAGCTTTTGGAATCCACCCGCGACTCGATCCGGCCGGGCCAGGTCAACCTCGACCACCTGATCAACTGTCAGCGGTACGACCGGATGCTCGAAGGCGAAGGACAGATGATCCTCGAACAGCGTCAACAGGTCGGGCAAGAGATCGAACGGCGTCACGCCATATTGGTCGAAGCGAACCGCGACGTCCGGATCCTCGAAATCCTTCGAGAAAAACAGCTCCTGCGACACCAAAAAGAAGAGCAGCGTCAGGAAACCAAAACGCTCGACGAGGTTGCCATCCAACGCGAATACCGAAAGGAGGCTGACGAATGAAATTCATTAAGAAGCTTATCGCGACCGGGTTCGTTTACTTCGCGATCGCCACGTTGACCGCCCAAATGATCCTTTTCTGCTACTTCTGGTTCGGTTGGGGGCTCACCTGGAAAAAGGCGCAAGACGCCACGGCGGTCCTGCAAGGAAATGCGACGATCGAACCGGTCATCACGCCGGAAAACGTCGCCGACGCGATCCCCGAGGAACAGCCCTCGTTCGAAGAGATCCTCGAAGCCCGGGCGCTGAAAATCCGCGATTTCGAGCTGCGAGGTCAAGCGCTCAGCCAAGGGAAAGCGACACTCCGACAGCGGCAGGAGACGCTTGCCAAGGATACCGCGACCTTCAACCTGGCCAAGACCAGCTTCGAGCAACAGGCGGCGGCCTTCAAAGCATTGACCCAGTCGGAAGGGATCGAACAAAACATCGCCATGCTTCAAGGGCTCGACGTCAACATAGCCAAGGTCGAGCTTTTGAAGATGTATAACGAAACGGATATGCCATCACTGATCGCAATCCTCGAAGGGATGGAACTGCGAAAGTGTACCGCGATTTTAAATACGTTCACGACGAAGGATGACTATGAAAAACTGGCGGAGATCCTCCGCCGGATCCGCGATGGTTTTGAGTTTAAACCGCCCGTCGAAACCACGGCCGAAAACCCGCCACCGCAGATGTAACCTGGAAAGGGATACCATGTCACGACTGGCCTTTGACGACTTGTTCCAATCGAGCTCGATGGAGTCGATCGCCTCGCGCGCAATCAGCAAGAACCGAACGGACCACAAAAAAACGGAAGACTCTTCGTTCGACGACACCTTCAAACAGGCGGTCGATGAACTCAACCCGAAAGAAGACAAGGTGACCGACGAAGAGACCTCGGCGGAAGCCAACGAGGTCAAACCGACCAAAGAACAGAACGATTCGGACGAACCGGAAACCACGGCCGCCGAAGTCCAGCCGACCGAAGAAACCGCGGAAGAGACGCTCGACACGGAAAACCCGGACGATGTGCTCATCGCGATGGTGATGGCGGCCGCCGACCAACAAAATCAAACCGCCGATGGTGAAATGGTCGCCGAAGGTGAGACCACGACCGTCACGGACACCACGCAGGAGGCGGTCAACCCGACCGAGACCCTGACCGGCGATACGGTCACGACCCTTCCGGCCGAAACCATGTCCACCGAGGAAACGGACGCGTTGGTCCAAGAGACCGAATCGGCCGAGTCGACCGAGCCGGTCATCACTTCGAGCGAAATTGTCGTGCCCGAAGAGACCCAGACCGACACGGATCTGGCCCAGGCCACGGTCACTACCACCCAGACCACCGAGAGTGACGCCACCTCGTCGGAAGCCACGGAAGGCCTCGGTCCTGACGCCGTACAGCAAAACGTGGCCTCCCAGGAAAGTGTCAACCAGCAAACCGATACCGGTGCCGATCAAGACGCGGATAAAAAGGAAAGTGAGACGGGCGACAACATGGCCGAGGACGAAACCGCGACGGTTCAAACGTCGACCGCCACGCAAACCGCCTCCGATTCGGGCGAAGAACTGATGGTCGAAACTACCGACAAGCAGGAAAGCAAGAGCGAGACGACCGTCAAAACCGAGACTCCGATCGAGCGTCCGGCCAACGGGCCCGAAACGACTCGGACCGGACAACAAACCAACACCGGCTCGACGCAACAGAGCACCGAATCGACGCTCGACACGGCCGATCGTGTCCGGTTTGTCGAACGGGTTGCCCAGGCGTTTCAGGCCCAGTCGTCGGAAAACAGCCCCGTCCGAATGCGGCTCCATCCCGAAGAACTGGGCTCGATCAAGCTCGAAATGACCGTACGCAACGGCACGATGCACGCGAAGATCGAGACGGAAACCCAAGAGGCACGGCAAGTGCTTCTCGATAACCTGCCGGCGCTGCGAGATCGACTCGCGAACCAACACAACATCAAAGTCGAACAGTTCGACATCCACTATAACGCGGGCGGGGACCAGCAAGGGCTTCCCCACAGTCCCGAAGATTGGGACGGCTCGAATCAAAACGGGCCGGGAACGCCGAACGAGGGCTCGGCGACGACCACCGAAGAATCTGAAAACGCCGAACCGACTCGACGCGCCGCGTCGCTGACCGGAGCAGGCAAGCAGATCGACGTGACCGCATAAAAACCTTTACACAAAAACTTAGCGAGAATCGCCATGACCGTTTCAGCTACCTCCGTTGCCAGTAATC
>JASFHG010000037.1:0-13237 GCA_050123355.1 Planctomycetia bacterium | reverse complement strand
AAGGTTTATCATACGCGTTGCAGAATAAAAATATCTCAGAAGTAATGCCCAATTCCTTATTGTGTTCCAAGAGAGAAGAAACGTCAAGGATAACAGGGATCCCCCCCAAAACGGCAGGTTTGATTGAGACGAAAGGAGGGGCGAGAGGATCGGGTTGCGAGAACTCGCCCAATCGCAAACGATATAAGGAGTTACGGAAAATAAAAAGACCATGCCCGACCGAAGGTAGCTTGTGCTTCCCTGCCCAACTTGCCATCCGTGATTAACTTGCATTCCCGCCGGGCGACACACTCCGGGGAAAACCAGGACGTCTAATTATGTTTTGTTCTGATCGGAAACCGATCAGAATGTTGGGTCTAGCTGGGCCGGGCATGGCCCTTTATTCGTGTTGTATTGTTAGTCCGGTCACTTGTGACCGGTAATCTTTCTTTTAACTAGCCGGAAAGTTCGCTTAGTAACGTTCGGAACTCGGGCATCTGCTGCTCGACATAGTCGAGCCAAGCCGACGGCTTCCAAATTTCGATACTCACTCCGGCACCGACGACCATTACCTCTTCGTTCGGTTCGACACCGAGGAAGGGCCGAAAACTCTCGGGTATCGAGAGCCGTCCGCGGCCCGACAGGTTGACAGCCGTGTCACGAGTGGAAAGGAGTCGTCCGAGTAGTTGCACTTGTCCTACCTGATCGTGGAACTTGCCGGCGGCCATCTTGCTTTTGACCAACTCGACGTCGGCCGCAAGCTTCGATTCCCAGGCATCGGCGTTCCAGAGCCCCAGGCACCCTACCCGTTCTTTGGTCAACATGCATCGAGTGGACTCGCCACCGGGGGCATTCATCAGGACGTCGCACATTTCAGCAGGGATCGACAGCCGGTATCGGTCGTCGAGCGTTCGCTTGTGTTCGCCGGTGATAAATTCGAGTACCCCGTTCATGTTTTTCCGATCGGGTTTGACAGTTCGTCGAATCCTTTCTGCTTGTGTTTTGTGGCGATATGGTACCGACGAAGGCTACTTAACCCACTGATACGGCAGTACCTACCAAAAAGCGATCTATGCCATTTTTGCCAGTCATTGGCCTCCGGGCGTCCGTTGATCGATTTTGCAATATTGGGCGAGTTTCCCGCAAAAAGCTTATTTCTTTATAGGCTTTTGGGTACTCGTCCCACACAGACGAGTTTAGCATGCCAGGCCCCGATTGCAATACCCCTAGAATCCTTTTTTCCAAAAAAATCCTCGGCGACCCCCCGGGACACTGGTAAAAAGTGGCCGATCTTCCTATGATCATGGGTGATGGAAAGAGAGGGCCAAGGCTTGGGTGATCTATTCTTTTCTTAGATCGAAATGCAACGAAGACGGATGCGGAATTGTTCATCTTTTTATGTTTTTTGCGTTTTGAAGTAGTTTGCTTGGAAGTCAGGTAAGCTCATCTCCCTAGCGGCTTTCGCATGATTGAGAAAAAAGGAGTTTTTTCGGTGCAAGGACGACGACCGATTTTTCTTCAGTCGACCCGGTTGTCACGGTCGAGTGTCAATTCGGCGGACGATCTCTATAGAGCGTCTAAAGAATTGGTTTCGTCTGGTTACTCTGGGCCCTTGGACGTTTCGCAGCCGGGCACGGCCCATCTGGTTGGCATCGGTGGTGCAGGTATGCGAGCGCTGGCAAACATTCTTGCCGACCGAGGTTGGGAGCTTTCTGGCTCGGACCTGAATCGTTCAACCTTTTCTATTTCTCCTAATGGAAATCTTCGTCAAAAAACGATCCCGATTCACCAAGGACATGTGGCCGAAAATCTTCCTCGCGAGGCGGAGTGTGTTGTCTATAGTGAAGCGATTCCCTCGGAAAATCCCGAGATTTTAGCGGCCCTTGAGCGTGGCCTGCCCGTGTTGACTTGTTATCAAATGCTTGGCCTGCTCATGGCGGACCGATATGGGATCGCGATTGCCGGAACGCATGGCAAGTCGACCGTCACGGCGATGGCAGCCCACGTTTTGATTCGGGCGGGAAAGGATCCGACCGTCTTTTGCGGGGCGACACCGCTGGGCGATGCGACGGGCGGCCGGGCCGGGTCGGGGCCCTTCTTAAGCGAGGCGTGTGAATATCGAGAGCATTTCTTAGAGCTTCCGGCCCGAATGGGAGTCGTTCTCGGCATTGAGCCGGATCATTTTGATTATTTCGAGTCAGGCCAACATCTCGAATCCGCTTTCGAGCAGTTTACGAGAAAAATCCCTTCGGACGGCCAGCTTTTGGTTCGAGCCGGTTGTGATGTGTCGCGACGTGTTGCCCAGGCGGCACGATGCAATGTGGAGACGTTTGCCGTAACCGCCTCAGCCAGCCTCGCGGCAGCAACCTGTGCGAACTGGGTTGCCCGCATTGTGGAGTCGGAACGGGGGCTTTATACCTTCGACGTGCTTTATCGCGGAAAGCCGCTCGTTCAGATCCGGCTTCCCATCCCGGGCGAGCATAATTTGCTGAACACGTTGGCCGCTTTCGCGATCTCCCGCCACCAGGGGGTCGAGCCGAATCAGATCGCCGAATCGCTTGAAACGTTTCCCGGCCTGGCCCGACGGCTGGAAACGGTTGGCACTTGTGGCGGCATCACGCTCGTTGATGACTATGCTCACCACCCGACAGAGGTGGCCGTTTCGATCTCGACCGTCCGTCGCATGTACCCCGGGCGGCGATTAGTTTGTGTTTTTCAGCCTCATCAGACCTCAAGAACCGACGCGCTACTAGACGAATTCGTACTGAGCCTTCAAAATGTGAACCAGCTTTGGGTTGCGGACATTTTCCGTGCACGAGAAGATCTCGACCAGGAACCGACCGTCACGGCGGCCGATCTGGCCGATCGAGTACGCCGTCACGGGATCGAGGTGCCGGCGATCCATCGCCTTGAAGAAATCAGTCGTGAATTAACGAACCGACTCGAGTGTGACGACGTACTTCTCACCATCGGGGCGGGCAACGTTCGAGAGGTATGTAATGAGTTTGTCTCCCAGTACACAAAACTGCATCAGAAACGATGAGCCGATGGCAATGCACACCTGGTTCCAGCTAGGTGGGCCTGCCCTTCACTTCGCCGAGCCGGAAAATATCGAGCAACTCTCTGAACTGCTCGCGTGGGCGACTGCCGAAAATCTGCCGGTGAAGGTACTGGGGAGCGGATCGAATATCCTGGTCCGTGACGAAGGGATCCGGGCGCTCGTCATCTCGCTCACTCATCCTCATTTCCAAGAAATCAAGGTCGATGGTACTCGGATCGTTGCAGGTGGCGGGGCCAAGCTGGGGCGAGTCGTCACGACCGCCGTTCACGCAGGCCTCGGTGGCATGGAAGAGTTGGTCGCGATTCCCGGCACGATCGGTGGCGCGCTCCGTGGTAACGCCGGCACGACGAAAAACGATATCGGCCAGTGGACCCATCGCGTCACGGTCATGACCGAATCGGGCCAAGTGGTCGATCACCCGGGCGAAGAGATCCTGTTCGATTATCGAAAGAGCAGCATCGACGAGCCGATCATTCTCGAAGCGGTGTTGCAGCTCGAGGAGGACGACCCTCGCCAACTCGCTAAACGGATGCAAAAAATGTGGATCGTCCGCAAATCGAAGCAGCCGATGGGCCATCAATCTGCCGGTTGCATCTTCAAAAACCCGACGGGTCTCCACGCGGGCGAGTTGATCGACGACTCGGGCCTCAAAGGGACCCGAATCGGCGGCGCCACGGTCAGCGACCGCCACGCCAACTTCATCATTGCCGAACCCGAGTGCACCGCCTCCGACGTCCTACGCCTCATCGACCTCGTCCGCAACCAAGTCGACCAACGCATGGGCGTCGAACTCGAACTCGAGATCGAAGTCTGGTAGACGAGTTTTTCCTTGTAGGTCAGGGCTTGCCCTGACGAAGCGTTGGGTAAAAGAGCCAAAAACCTTGACGGTGATGGAATACTCTCACTTCGAACTTATCACAAGAAGGATCGAACGATGTTACGGAAGACATTTTTATTGGTACGGTTGATATGCTTGTCTTTGGTTGCTCTGTGCCTTTTGGGTATCGCAAAACCGATGATGGGGCAAGACATTCAGACGAAGAAGTCTCCAAGTACAGCTCCTGCTGAGCTTGGCCAAAAACTTTCCGGCGATATTGAAGAGGTTCTCTGGTGGCTGCCCGAAGAGACGGAAGGGGTTCTCGTTTCAAAAGGGAAAGTTCCCGTCGATGCGAAGAGCATACCGGATCCAAACGATACTTCGTTGAAACCCCAAATCATCTCGACCGCCGGGCGTGATAAGTCAACTCCGCCGCCTGAGCCCAATCTTCCTAAGTTGGAATATCAAGAATTGGTTGCGGGATCCTGTACTTCACCATTGGAAGGTTATTATCCGATTTTCCCGATCCCGTTCTATAACCAGATTCTCAAAACGTTTTATACTCCCGACAAAACAACTCTTTTCGTGACAGCCGTCTGGTGGGAAAAAGACGAGACAAGGGTGACTTGCGAGATTGTTCTGTTCAAAAAAGATATAGCAAAGCAACTGGTCGACCGGTTGGCCCGCCTCCCGAGCAAAACCAAAACGATTCGTGGAGTACGCGTTCTCGAAATAGATCTTCATCATGGTATCCCCAAAGATGGAAATCCGATTCCGTTTGATCTAAATGACCTGGGGCCTACGCGTCCCAAGTTGCGATATCTCGCCGCACCGCGACCGAACGTCTATATCGCGACGACAAGTCCCGGTCTAATGGAAGTCTTTATTGATCGGATGCGACATCGAGGTTCCCGGCGAGCTTTGGCGGCCGATCTGCCCGAGTGGCAATATGTCGACACTTCCGCTATGGCGTGGGGGCTTAGACACTATCGACCGGAGACCGCGAAAAAAGATCCCCTATCCATGCTAAAATGGGATCCTAACGCCCAAGGCCTGGTGCTTTTCGGCGGCAATAAACCGCAGCAATTTATCGGCTTGAGGTATGTATCGAGCAGCGAAGATGCCGACAAACGGTTCTTGCAGATGCAGGCGGATTGGTTCCATATGAAGGATCCTGGCAAAATGCCTCCTATGCGACGAATTGGTCCCAAGTGTGTCGAGAGTCGAACTCGTATCAACGTTCCATTGAAAGAATCCATGAAAGAACCATTGAAAACACTGTCAACGGAAAACACTTTACTCAGCATGCAGTTTAGGTATCTTCCCTGGTTGGGATTTTCCTGCCCCAGGCTTGCTATTCGTAGCGAGTAGAAAAAAGTGAAGGGTGAAGTTACATCACTGCTTTTCTTTTTCACCCGACATGGTTTTTGTGGCTTGGAAAGTCAGGTCTAAATCGACGCCGTCTGTCGAAGGGGATTGGTATTTCCATTGCCTCTCTTTCCTTCCGGTCTTTATGTCGTCGGACAGACGATAGGTGACGGTGAGTTCGTACGGGGCCTTAATCGTTTTTGCGAAATATCCTTCGGGGATGATGTCGCGGCGGTAAGTTTGTTTAGGAGCCAGCTCGACGATCTTTGGCGGGTCCAGTGAAGAATATCCACATACTCCGTCGGACGAGAGGGTTTTTCCGTCTTTCACGATCGTCACTTCATAAAAATCGCCGCACAATCCACACCCCTCGCGGACATCCAGAAACCGTACCGTCTTGTCCGAGGTATTCGTCATTTCGATCACGAACTGGCCCGGCTTGTCGGGCTTTGTTTCTAGTGTTGCACGGATCGGACCGGTTTTACCTTCAGTTTCCGTTTTTGGTTCTACCTTAGTCTTCGGTGGCCCAACCGTGATGCTTCCCGACTTGACCGTGAGTTTTTCTTTTTCCCAAAGTTCACTCGGGAGAATAGTCACGACATGTGGTTTTTGCTCCGTAATCGGCTGGTTGACCTTGTTCTTTTCAACCTGAATTTGGTGTAACGGAATGGATGCCCATAAAACAACACCTTTGGGAGGAACCTGCCAAGACAACTTTTCTTTGTCGGCAGGTGGCAACATCGCCAACTTATTGAACGCTTGTCGATGCGAAAAAATTCTTTCAGGCCGATTGGTTTTATTTTTTACACCCCGATTAGATTATTTATGCAGGTAATCGCGGTTCCGATGGGGGGTTTCGTTGCTTTTTTTCGTGGTCAAGGGGTGAGTTTCCGGGGGGTTTTGATTAGGATAGAACTCTATACCGCATCCCAATTTACCTACCCATTTCAGAATCTCTGATACCTCGGATACGTCCGAGCCGACAGGGGCACTTTTTATCGCTGCGGCCCTCGTAGCACCAACTGCCTTGCGAGGTATCACTAGGACCCACCTTTGATCTCCTATTATGTTTTATCCCGCCCGTTCGAAATTTCATCGTATCGCGTTGACGGCGCTGTTTATCTCCGTCGTGTTTTTAGTTGGTAGCAGCCTGGCCAAAGAGCCGGTTCTGCTTCCAATGTGGCCATCGGTCTCGCCTGACGGGAGCCAGGTTGCCTTTTCATGGCGTGGCGATATCTGGACCGTCCCGGTTGAAGGAGGCGACGCAGCCCGGCTGACCAACCATCCGGCGAAGGAGATCGCTCCGTTTTATTCGCCCGACGGGAAGAAGATCGCGCTGTTGAGCGATCGTGCGGACGGCCATCCCCAAGTTTTCGTGATGAGCGCTTCCGGCGGCGAACTGAAACAGATCACCCATCACACCGAAGGTTACGTGCTCGACGGTTGGTATTCGAGTGGCAACGCGGTCTTGGCTTACGGGATCCGCGACCATTTTTGGAAGCGGCCTTATCGTTTGATGAGGATCGACCTGACGAAGCGCGCGGCCGAGAAGGTGCTCTTCGACGGCAACGGCTACAACGGCAGCGTCTCGCCCGACGGGAAGAAAATCCTCTTCCAACGCGAGGGAGAGCGATGGTGGCGGAAAGGGTACACCGGCTCTCGGGCGGGCCAGATCTGGATGTTCGATACGCAGTCGAAGAAGCTCACGAAGCTGATCGCCGAGAAGGGCGAGTCTCGCCAGCCACAGTGGAGTCCGGACGGGAAAGGGTTCTATTACCTGGGCAACCAGAGCGGGTCGCAAAACCTTTGGTACTATGACTTTGCGACTGAAAAGAGCCGCCAGCTGACCACGTTCTCGCAGGAGGCCGTGCTGGAGCCGGCGGTGTCGGCCGATGGGTCGACGATCGTCTTCCGCTATGGTTTGGAGTTCTATACGTTGAGACCGGCCGAGGACAAACCGCCGGTGAAGCTCGAAATTTTCGCCCAAGACGACGCAGCCCCTTCGAAGACGATTCGACGCAAGCTGAGCAAGGCGTCGAGTGTTGCTTTTTCCGAAAGCGAGCTCAATGTCGCGTTCGTCGCCGGCGGCGACCTTTGGGTAATGGATACCGAGCTTCGCGAGCCGCGTCAAATCACGAAGACCGCGGAGAATGAATCCAACCCGCTCTTTTCGCCCGACGGGAAGAAGATCCTCTTCATCAGCGATGCGGAGGGTCAGTGCGACATCTGGCAGGCCATCCGTGCCGACGAGAAGAAGCCGTGGTGGGATAACGAAAAATTTGTGCTCAAGCGACTGACAAACACGCCTGAGATCGAAGCGGCGCTCTCTTGGAGCCCGAAGGGGGACCGGGTCGCTTATGTCCGAAACAAAGGCGAGCTCTGCACGATGAACCCGGACGGAAGTGACGTCAAGGTGATCGTCGATTCGTGGAGTGAAGTTGAGTACGATTGGTCGCCGGACGGCAAGTGGTTTGCTTATTCGATGGTCGATGGGGACGAGAACCGTGACATCTGGATCCGCCCGCTCGACGGGTCGCGAGAACCAGTCAACGTATCGTGTCATCCGCGTGAAGAGAATGACCCGGCTTGGTCGCCGGATGGGAAAATCCTTGCTTTTACGGGCGTTCGTGAAGGTGGAGAGGATGACTGGGAGGCGGACATCTTTTACGTCTATCTCGATCGAAAAGATGATGAGACGAGCAGCCGGGACCGCAAGCTCGAATCGGCACGCAAGCGATACCGAAAGATGAACGACGGCGGCACTTCCACCTCGGACGACGATGCGGCTGACAAGAAGGCCGACAAGAAAAATGATAAAGGTTCGAAATCGACGGCATCCAAATCGTCGCAGATCGACACCGATCGAATCTACGAACGGGTGCATCGTATTTGGATCCGAAACTCGAGCGAGGGAGATCTCCTTTGGTCGCCCGACTCGAAGAAGCTCATGTATACCATGTCGGTGAAGCGAAAGAAGAAAGGGACCTACACGGTCGAGTTTCCGAATAATCTCAAACCGAAATCGCTGACCGGCAAGACGGGAACGTGTGCTCGGTGGAATAAAAAACGAAATCGAATTACTTGGCTCTGCGACGGGCGACCTGGCACGCTTTCGTCGAGCGGGTCGACCAGGTCGTACTCATTCCTTGCATTGCAGGAGATGAGTCGTGCGGAATACTACACGTATATCTTCGACAGTGCCTGGCGGGTTATGCGGGATCGGTTCTATGATCCGAAGATGAATAACCTCAATTGGGACGAAGTGCGACGCAAGTATCACGACGTGGCTGCCGCAAGCGATGACATTGATACACTTTCGATCGTGGTCAACATGATGCTGGGCGAGCTGAACGCCTCGCACATGGGCTTCATGCCCCATCACAAGGACGCGTATCACTCGCCAGATCGTCAGTGGCAAGAGACGACCGTGCACTTGGGGCTCCGTTTCGATCCGAATTACAAAGGTCCCGGCCTGAAGGTCCGCGATGTTTTGACCGATGGCCCGACCTACGAAGAGAAACATCGCGTCTTCGCCGGCGAGATCGTTCAATCGATTAACGGCAAGACGGTCGATCCCGGCATGGATCTGACGACCGTGTTGAACGTACCGCTCGATCGGGACGTCCGGTTGACGATCCTCGACAAGAAGGGCAACGCCCGCGACATGCGAGTCCGCCCGATCACGTTCGAAGCGGCCCGGGATCTGCTCTATGAAGATTGGGTCCGCGACTGCCGTGAGAAGGTTGACAAGCTTTCCGGCGGGAAGCTCGGCTACTTGCACATCTCCAAGATGGATTGGTACAACTTCCGACGCTTCGAGCAAGATCTCTACGCGGCCGGTGCCGGAAAAGAAGGGCTGATTATCGACGTCCGTTACAACCCGGGCGGGATGATCGCCGATTATCTCCTGACCGCGCTGACCCAGCCGGTCCACGCCGTGACGATTTTCCGCGACGGGGTCGAAGGTTACCCGCAGGACCGCAAGATCTATGCGACCTGGGACAAGCCGATCCTCGTGCTCTGTAACCAGCTCAGCGGCAGCAACGCCGAGATCTTCAGTCACGCAATCAAGACGCTCAAACGGGGCAAGGTCGTCGGCGCACCGACCGCTGGTGCAGTGATCAGCACATGGGGCAAGAACCTGCTGGGTGTTGGCTTGCTCCGCGTCCCGAGCCGCGCCTGGTTTGTACTCGGTACGGGCGAGGACATGGAGAAAAACGGCGTGCAGCCAGACGTCATTGTCTGGCCCAAGCCGTGCGAGATGCCCGCCGGCATCGACCGCCAGCTCAAGAAGGGCGTCCAGCTCCTCCAGAAAGACGTCAAAAAGTGGAACTCCCGTCCCCGCCCCCAACTCCGCTGGTCAAGCGAGCGGTAGGGGTTTTCCGTGTTCGAATCTAAGGGTAAAATTTTGGAACCGTATCCACTCGGTAGGTCGTTGGGTACGGCATCCGTCAGTACCAGCAACTTGTCATAGAAGCTTGAAAAGGAAACTGGATGTTTGGCTTGTTTCGTTCGAAACCCCGTTGCCCTGTCGATTCTGAAATGCGGAAATGGATTGACATTCGTTGGGCATGGCTTGAAGATCAGTTTGGGCTGGAACGCCTTCTCAACGGTCGTGTAATTCTTCCTAATCAGGAATACTTTCCAGACTCTTTCCATCATGATGAAAAAAGTGCCCACCAGATACTTGGTCGTGTTTGCGGGTACATGGATATTGATCCTGCTGTTATAAGACTCTCTTTCTATGAGGACTGTAACCCGGTGTACGAAGGTAGGTGGCGTAAAGGTACTGCTGGTTTGTACTATCACGGGTCGAAACGATTTCGCATTTGGGTCGAAGTGAGAAATTTGGATAATCCGCTTGCATTGGTCAGTACTTTTGCACACGAACTTGGCCATGTTCATTTATTAGGTTACGGCCGGATTTCAGACAAAGCAGAAGATCATGAACCATTAACCGATTTACTCACGGTATATTTTGGAATGGGTGTGTTTAGTGCAAATTCTGTTATTCAAGAACAATCTTTTTGCAGTATTGAGGGCTTTGGGTGGTCAATGGGACGCCAAGGTTATTTGGGTATGTCGGATTACGGGTATGCTTTCGCACGATTTGCGAGAGCGCGGAACGAGGATGGGAAAGCATGGGCCTCGGAGCTGCGACTCGATGTGCGGTCGGCATTCAAACAAGCTATGCGATTTTTGGCGGATGAAACCTGAGTCTTTCGTTGCTAAAGGCGGTTTTTCTCAGCTTTTTTCTTTCTTATCCCCTTTTCGGAATTTTTCGACCATTACGATGAGGATGCAGAGGGCCAAGATTGCGATGGTGATCCAGCCGCTGATGACGATGCTCGAGGCGTATTGGGCGGCGAATATATCGGGATTTGCCTTAATGTTTTCGATCGTGTTCGAGGCACCGAAATCGCTAAGAAGAGCTGCTTGGGTGCCGATCAAGATGCCGAGCGGGATGAACAACAAGGGTGACATTCTCAACAAGGCCGACGCGAAGGTATTCCTTTTGGGTTTCATGTTTGTTGCTCCGAATAGAAAGGTAAAGATAGTGACAAAATGTCTATGTATTTTGCAAGCGTTTGGAATCTATGAAAAAGAGGTGATATGTTTTATGGGATAGTATAATTTAAAGTAATGTCGATTGTTTTTGTTTTGCTGAAATAGCTTTTAAGTAGTTCACAAAAGCAGAGCAGGCAACAAGTAAGTACTTTGCTTCTCCATACGAAACATCCGCAATTTCAATACTCCCATGACGTATCCCGCTTTCATTACTGGTGTAGCCATACATTTTAGAAAAGGCTTCTTTCAAAGCTGGATGTAGTCGATGGTTATCTTCAATGACCTTTAATGCTTGGCCAAGTGTACTATTTGGATTACCGGTTATCACGCAACATGTAGATTCTACAGCCGATATGGCCTCTTTAGCAGCGTTGGCATAATCCGGTTTTTCTCTGTTGAATAGGAGTCCTGCTGCTTTTGAAATATGATTTCCAGAGGCTTCCCACGGTCCTTTTTTCTCAAGGGCCTCTTCTATTGATTCTAATTCTTGTTTGTCTGTGATTTCAACAATTTGTCCACTCACAATTCTATAAGCAGACATTTCACGCTCTAAAATGTCATTACACATATTGATAAAAACTATTGGAGAACCTAAGCATTGGCGATGATATCGTTTAGCGTTCTTCACTTCGTTGGCAAGATATTCGATAAAATCCATTATGTGGTACCAGGGAGCTTTCATGTACCACTCGCGAACAGTGGAAACAGCGTCTTTGTAAAGCGGGGGCACTGTATCAGATGGAAGCTTCCAGAAATCATGCCAGAACCTCATGAAAAAGGTGTCTGCTGATGTGTCATTGCCTTTTAGTCGCCCTTTAATTTTCTCACGAAATGCAAACATAAAAGCGTTCCAAAGACCATTGCGTAAAGCATCATCAATGCTGTCCTTCTGTATAGCATTTCGCACAGAAGACAGTCCTTTGCGTTGGGAAAATCTCATTGTAAATCTTTCAACTTTATATGCAATGTGACTAAGAGCCTATCCGAAAACAGGGACAGGCACCAGGAAAAAGGGAGCCAGTCCCGGTTTTCGGATAGGCTCTAACAATGCAAGACATTATCTATTTCTAATTGACTACTTTTATCCCGGTCGTGTCATGTTTTTTGGCGAGAGGGCCTCCTCGAGTTTCTCTAGCGGGAGGATGTCTTTCTCGCGGCAGAGTTGGCGGATGGTTTTGCCGGTGGTGAAGGCCTCTTTGGCCAACGCGGCGGCCCGTTCGTAGCCGATCAGCGGGTTGAGGCTTGTGACCATCGCGAGACTTTGCTCAACCGTCGCGGCGCAGACCTCCCGGTTGGCTTCCATTCCTTCCAGGCAAAGCTCGGTCATAGAATGGGCCGCTTCACTTAGCAAATGGAGGCTTTCCAGCGTAGTTTGGGCCATGACCGGCATCATGATGTTCAATTGGAATTGGCCTCCGGTCACGCCGGCGGTGGTTATGGTCTGGTCGTTGCCGATCACGCGAGCGGCGACCTGCATCGTGCTTTCGCAGATCACCGGGTTGACCTTGCCCGGCATGATTGAACTGCCCGGTTGGAGGTCGGGCAGGCTGATTTCGTAAAACCCGCAACGGGGGCCCGAGCCGAGCCAGCGGATGTTGTTGGCGACGTTCATCAGAGTGGTGGCGATGGTTTTCAACTCGGCATGGCACTCGACCAGGCCGTCACGTTGGGCATTGGCTTCGAAATGGTCGGTCGCTTCGACGAACGGGATGTCGGTCACTTCGGCGAGGAACTCGGCGACACACCGACCGAACTTCGGATGGGTGTTGATGCCCGTCCCGACCGCCGTTCCGCCGATCGGCAGCTCGAGGACCGCGTCGAGCGCCTTTTGCGCACGCGTGATGGAGAGTTCGATCTGGCGAGCCATCCCGCCGATCTCTTGTCCGAGCGTCAGGGGCGTTGCATCGGCCAGGTGGGTTCGTCCGATTTTGATCACGTCAGTCCATTCTTTGGCTTTCGACGCAAGGGTCTCGTGCATCCGGACCAGCGCAGGGAGTAGCCGGTTCCGAATTTCCAGGGCCACGGCCACGTGGATCGCGGTCGGAAACGTGTCGTTGGTGCTTTGGCCCATGTTGACGTGATCGTTCGGATGGATCGGTTTTTCGGCATCGAGCCGATCCCCGCCGGAAATTTCGATGGCCCGATTGGCGATCACCTCGTTGACGTTCATATTGCTTGACGTACCGGAGCCGGTCTGATAGATGTCGATCGGGAACTGGTCGTCCAGTTTTCCCTCGTGCACTTCGCCACACGCGGCCAGAAGCGCGTCGACCTGCGCGGCGGTCAGTGGCCGGTTGGCAGCCGGGTCGGTCAATAGGCCAAGGTCGGCGTTGATTGTCGCGGCCGCTTTTTTGACGAGGCCCATCGCGTGGAGGAGCGGTTTCGGGAGCGTTTGTCCGCTGATCCGAAAATTTTCCACGGCACGTTGGGTTTGGGCACCATAA
>JASFHG010000036.1:0-13374 GCA_050123355.1 Planctomycetia bacterium | reverse complement strand
CCCAAAGACTGGGAAAACTATCGAGAGTTTCTCACCCAAGAAGAAGCCGAGGACGTGGGTGACTACTGGGCGGAGCGAGCAAACGGTCGTTATCCGCAGGGGCAAACCAGCGACCTGCTACGATCGGCGGGCCTCAAATTGGTTCGAAAAGGCGTGATGAAAGAGCTGGAAAGGTATATCAGGGAATTCGTTCCACCCAATGTGACGATGTTCCCGGCAAGATCTTTCAGTAGCGAACCGCGACACATTCTGCGAGCGACGGAGCCAAGTTTTTCCGATATCATTATCGGACAACGTCTTGGTTCGCTTGCCGTGGATAATGCTATGGCAGGATATACCGACTTCATGATCAGTCAATGGCTCACGGAATATGTTCTTGTTCCTCTCCGTCTCGTTTCCATGGGCCGAAAACGTATCCCGGAATCAGGGATTTTCTGGAAATCGGTACGAGATAAAACCAGATAGTTTTCAGGTCCATGGAAAATTTCTTACAAGCCAGAATGGCGAGTGGCCTTTTCGATGGTGGGGGCGAGTTGCCAGGCGAGCAAGGCGCCGAGGAGGCAGCCGATGACGCCGAGCGATAGGTTCATGCCGATATACCACCAGGCATAAAATATTTGCCACAAGAATGGGGCGAGGAGCAGGTACGTGTAGCAGTTGGCGATCAGACCTCGCAGGACGCCCGTGGCGATCATGGCCGGCAGTCTGCGCATCGAGTGGCCGGTGACCAGCAACAGGGCCTCGACACTTACGGCACACCATAGATAGTAGGGCCACCAAGCCGGATTGATCCCGCGGCCGAGCAGTTGCCCCAAAATCCCTTGCCCGAAGATCAGTAGCGTGGCGATGCCCGCCTGGGGCAGCAGCCGCAGTCCGATCAGGAAGATGGTGGTATAGGGGATCGAAAAAATCAATGTGCTAAGGACGGGTATCTTGGCCAGTCCGATCTGCCAGGGGATCATCACGGCGTAGAGCAAGCATATCAGCAGCGCGGCGGTTGCGAGTTCGGCGGTTGTAAACGCCCGGAAGGCCTTCTTGCGCAGCCCGACGAGCAGGACCGCGCCGATGGCTCCGGCGAGTCCGACGATCGAAAGGATGTAGAGCCAGAACAGCATCAAAAGTTCCCTCCTATGACGGCGATCGGTTTCCACCAGGTTACGAGAATGCCGGCGGTTGTCAAGCCGAGGATGGCGACCATCACACTCCAGTCGGCCGTGGAGAATCGTAGATCTTTCGAGGGAACCCGGCGGGCGGAGTACGCACGGACCTCGGTGGCCAGCGCAACCTGCCAGGCACTGCGTAGCGAGACGGCCAGCAGTGGCACGAGCAGGAGCCGAAACTGTCGCAGGGCCGCTCGAAATCCTCTCCCCCCTGCCCCGCGTAGCTGCTGGGCGATCAAGATGCGTCGCCCCTGCTCGAGCGTTTCGGGTAGGAACCGCAGGGCGAGGGTCAGCATGAAGGCGAACGAATGGGGGACGCGGAGTTTGGTCATCGCGAGGATCAGGTCGGAGGGATAGGTCGTAAATGCTACGAGCAGACCGGCCGCCAGTATCGAGAGCAGCCGGAGGGACGCGACCGCTCCGTAGATCGCCCCTTCCTTGCAAAGGGACAGCCCCGGCAGGAGTGTTAGCCACTCCGTGCGAGGTTTCAAGCCATAAAAAAATCCCTGAGAGAGCATCGTGCCGAGCACGGTGATTCCTACCAGTACGAGCAAAAGTCGCAGTCGTGCCAGCGGCGGTCGTATCAGGCACCAGGGGAGCAGTGTAATTATGAACAGTCCGCCGAGCAGGATCGGACCGTGGAGGATTACGGCCAGTATCGAGACGGCCACGCTCCACGCGATTTTCACGCGAGGGTCGAGCGAGTGGATCAAGGAGGGACGATCAATGTAGACGGTCATCGACGATCCTCCCTTCCGTCAGAGTGACGACTCGGTCGGCAAACAGCTCGACAACCTCCGCATGATGGGTCGAAAAGACGACGCCGGCTCCGCACGGTGCCGCTTCTTCCAGGATAAATTCCATCAGCGCGATCCAGGCGTCTTGGTCCAGCCCGGTCGTCGGCTCGTCGAGCAGGATCAGCTTCGGTCGCAGCGCGAGGACCGTCGCCGCAGCGAGCCGCTGTCGTTGGCCGCGCGAGAGGCTTCGCGGGTGGCTGTCTCGATAGTGTTCGAGGCCGAGCCGTTTCAGATAATACTCAACGTCGATCGTCCGGCCGAGGTTTTTCGGCCCGAAATCGATCTCGTCGTAAACGGTATCGGCGAAGAGCTGCTCGTCGGGGTCTTGGAAAAGGAAGCCGATTTGGCCGATCAAGTCGGCGATCTTGGGGCGTTTCTTGCCAACGATTTCAAGTTCTCCCTGACGTGGGCGGAGCAGCCCACAGAGTAGTTTCAGCAGCGTGGTCTTGCCGCATCCGTTCGGCCCGAGCAGGGCGACGATCTCACCGGCCGCGAGACGCAGCGACAGATTTTCCAAGACAGAAGCCCTGCCCTCGTAGGCGAACGTGACCTCCTGCATGTCGACCAGCGGCGTGTCGTCGGCCTCGCTTTCGGGACGTGTTTTTCTCGCCGGCAGCGTTTGCGTCGGGAAGTCGTCGTTCGCCGAGACCGTTCCGTCGTCCACGGTCACCACGCGGTCCACCAGATTTTCCAAACCGTCCAGGCGATGCTCCGTCATGAGGATCGTGTGCCCGGCCTGATGCAGTTCGGTGAGTGCCGTGAGCAGCGATTTTCGGCTTTCCTCGTCGAGGTTGCTCGTCGGCTCGTCGAGCAGGAGCGTCCGACAGCCCATCGCGAGCGCCCCGGCGATCGCCAGCCGTTGTTTCTGGCCGCCCGACAGACTGAAGACCTCTTGATGTCGCAGGTCGCGCAGCGAAAGTTGGTCCAGCGCATGCTCCACGCGGCGTTGCGTTTCCGGAGGGGGAAAGCACAGATTCTCGCAGCCGAACGCGACGTCTTCGTCGACTCGCAGCATGAAGAGCTGGGTCTCGGGGTTTTGGAAGACGGTCCCGACCTGGCGGCTCAGTTCTCGGACCGAGCTTTCTTTCGGCACGATGCCGTCGACCTGGATCTCGCCCGAGACGTCACCGTCCAGGATATGGGGTATCAGGCCATTGAGCAGATAGAGCAGCGTGGACTTGCCGCCCCCGGATGGTCCGACCAACAGCAGCCACTCCCCTTCCGACACGGTCAAGTCCACGTCTTGCAGTGCCGGAGTCATCGTATTGGTGTATTGATAACTTACACCTTGCAGTCGGATCATGACGGAAGTTACGAAGCTGTTCTAAAGGAGCTGGCGGACCAGGAACCGTTCGTCCCGTTGGGTCAGGTCCTTGGCTTGAGTGTCGGTGAGGTGCGAAAACGTGACCGTGTCGAGGTGACTTTCGGCCTCGGCGACTGCCTGTTCCATTTCTTCGTCTGTCGGGCGACGCCAGGGTGCACCCGGCACGGGGATGTAGCCGGAGATATGGAAGGGGATCGTTCGATCGACGCCGGCGACAAAAGCGGCGACCTTCTCCACCTGCTCGATTCCTCCGAAGTCCGGGACGAAGACCGTGCTTGTCTTCAGGTCGATGCCGGCTTCATACGACCGGCGAAAATTGTCGAGCGACTGGGCAATGGATCGGCCGGTATACTCGCGATGCAGGTCGTCGTCGAAGACCTTGAAGCTGACGTTACTGCCGTCCAGGTTGTCGAGGACCAGCCCGGAGCCGTTTGTATGTCCCAGCCGAGTGGTGAGCCCGAGCTCATGCTTGCAAAACGCCAACATTTCCGGCAACTGCGAATTGGTCGTCGGCTCCCCGCCCATGAAGTGGACGGCGTCGATGTCCAGATTCCGCAGGCAATCGTGGATCTCCTCGATCGGGAGGAATTGTTCCGGCCGCGTGTACGATTTCAGTTTATACGTGCATCCCTTGCACCGGAAGTTGCAACCCCAATGGTGCAACGTTGCACGCCGACACTTTTCGGAATAGGTGACTTTGTAAAACGGCATATTGTAGATTCTCTCTTGCGTTTTTTCGTGTTATCGTTTTCTCGACCACCGCATCCCCAGCAGCATGACCGTGCCGAGGACGAGGAGGCTGATCGTGGAGGGTTCGGGCACCATGGCCACGCGAAAGCCGTTGAAGTTGAATTCGTTAGTCGGGGTCCACGGCCAAACCTGGTAGTCGGACCGTAGCTGGTCGCTGCTACTGCTTAAGAACGAGCTGTTCATCATGGCGAACCCGGAATAGGACGTTGTCAAGATCGAGTCCGTCCACTGATACAACAGTCCACCCTGATCATAAGTACCGTACGGGCCGGCGGAGTAGGTATAGGCACCTACGTCGGTCAATTGGTCCGCGCCCATGATCGATTGGTAATTGGCCGAGCCGGTCGTTTGGCCCGGGGGAGCCTCGGCCGTGGGTGCCGAATCACTTCGGGTCGGATAGTCCCAGTAACCGGCTCCGCCCGGCTTGTCGGGATCGTAGTAAGCCGCCTTGTACCACTCGTTCAAGGAGGGGAGCACATAAACGGCGTCGGCCTCTCGCGTCACCATCAGGAGCGACGCCTTATCGGTGATGCCGTTGAGGTAATACGAACCGTCTTCCGTCGTGGTCAAGTCCTGGTCGCCGGTGGGCTGGCCGTTGGTGAGCCAATTGCAGAATCGGACCGCGTTGCTGAACGACATGTAGTTGACCGGGTGATTGGCCGACTCGGACGCGACGCTGTAAGTGTAGCTGCCCGAGTCCCCGCTTCGCTGGATGTTGCAGTCGTTTGCTCCCGACATCGAGCTCGTATAAAGCCCATGGGTGTCGGTCTTTGCCACCGCGTTGAGGAACTCGACATACTGAGCGGCCGTGACATGGTACTTGCCGATTTGATAGTCGTAGTTCACGGCCCCAAAACCGGTCGTGTCTGCGAAATTGCCTGCATCGCCGACGGGGACGAACTCCAAGCTTGTCTGTCCTTCGGGGAGCTGAAGCACGTCGGCCGAGGCAGCCGTGATGCCGATCAAGGACACCATGGCGGCAAGGCAAAGGAAACGCAGGAAATTCATGTCACTCTCCATGAAAGAGCTAAGTTTGAAATTGTATGGTTACTACTTACGACGTTTTGTGAAGAAAAACAGCCCGCCTGCCAATGCCAGGGTCAGCAAGACTGCGGTGGAGGGTTCGGGCACCGGATGCGTGACGGTCAGCAGGCCGACGTTGGCGCGGACCGAATATTCGGACGGTGTGCCGACTTCCGTTTCGTCAACGCTGTATCGGATGGTCGACGTTTCCATTAAAAAGAGCGAAACGTCAAAGGGGACGTTGCTCGGGCCATAATCACTGGAGGTTCCCAGAGCGACGTCCGTGCCATCGCCGTCGAGGTCATTCTCGTTGAAGTAGACCTGGTCGGGCTGGTCCGTGGTGCCATGCGTGTAGCCGGCGGTGTACGTGGCGGAGAGCACGTCGGTGGTGTTGATGCCCGGGATGGTGAGCGAACGTGTCGTCGGCGCGCCGGCAGTGCCCGGTATTCTGCGGAGCGATCCGTCGGCTTCCGCCAGATAGAAATCGAGCGTTTGGTCGATGCTGGGGTCTTGGTAGATCGAAACCAAAGAGACGTCGTACACGCGTCCGTCGAAGCCGGTGGCGTTCGGGTCGGTGATCGAGACGTTGACCGAGTTGGCCGTGCCGTCGGTATGCAGCAGGTCGGCGACATCACTGAGACAGAGCTGCCAGACGCCGAAGCCCGAACCGTAAACGCACGTGGCATCCCCATCGTAGGTCGGATGGGTGTCGGTCGTGGCAATTCCGTTGGTGGCGTCGCCCGTGTTGCCGAACGCGATCGTGCGGGCGGTGCCGTTGATCGTGACTTCCGCTTGGGCGTTTTTGTAATTGGTGCCGCCCCAGACGTCCATGTAGAGGCGTGCGTAGGCGATGGTTTCTACCGAGGGGAGTGTGAACGAGGTGGTGACCAGCTCGCCCGCCGTACCCCAGGTGCTGTTGGTCTGATAGCTGGCGTCGGCGTTCTCCAGCCCTTGCGCGGACTTGACGACCTGGAGATCGTAGCCGGATAGGCTGAATCCCGCCCAGGCCGGCGCGGTTATCATGGAAACGAGTACCACTACTGCCAGACATGCGAAAACGGAAAATTGTCTCATCGTTGCTACCTCTTGGGTTTGATAAATTGGTTGTGTTTGGTGGTTTAAGATGTTAGCCCGGCCGCCTGCGGCCGGAAATGCTTGAATTCCCGTCGCAGGCGACGGGGCTAACTTGATGGTTTACTGGTTTGGGGGAATGATTCTCAATCGTTCGGGTTGATGGACCATTGGCCCTTGGTGGTCTGCGAGAGCCACTGGCAATGGCCGTCGTAAAAAAGGGCACAAAAACCGTCGCCGTGTCGATAGTCGACGTAAGGGACCGGCTCCGAGAAGGTCGAGGTGGTCGTCCCGACCCAATAACATCCCGGATTGCCCGCGATGCAGTCCGTTACCCAAATGGTCGAGGTGGTATCCTCTACCTCGATGTCGCGGACATGGTACCAAAAACAGTTGTACCCGTCGTTGAAGTTGTAGGTGTTCATCCCGTACCCGAGGTTCAACCCCGAGTAGCCGTCCTTGATGTCCGGCGCCGTCGGGCAGCGAAAAATTTCGTAGTTCTGCACGAACGGTTGGATCGCCGTCATCCAATGATGCTCGGAATTATAATAAATCCTGGTGTTGACTCCGTGATAGGCGTCGGCGTACATCTTCGACGCGATTCCGATCTGGCGGAGGTTGTTGCAACACGAAGTCCGCCGAGCCGCCTCCCTCGCCGCTTGGATGGCCGGCAGCAAGAGGCTTATCATGATCCCGATGATCGCGATCACCACGAGCAATTCCACCAGAGTAAAGCCGCGACGTGTCGTGATGTGTTTTGGACAGCTCACTACACTTTCTCGCATGAAACGTTAACTCGGACGTATCAAAATGGACGACCGCTTTGCATCTTGCGGGCCGGCTCGTCGGCAATATACTGGGGGAAACCCTTACGGGCTGTGTTACGAATCCTAAAATCGTAATATCGTAGTTATAGGGGACGGTTCTGGATAATACAAGACCCGTTTTGGGGAAATTTGAGGAAAAAAGAGGGCTTTCTGGCCCCGAAAACGGCCGAAATGCCTGCTGTGAACGTTCGGCGAAGGAAAATCACGGTTTTGGCTGCCATAATGTCCGGCCGGATGGTCAGTCGAGCATTTTAGGGTAAAATATGTCTTTATCGTTCTTGGTAAATGGTCTTCTTGGCATTTGAATAATAGGAGGAAAATCAATGTCGAACCAAAACAGCAGTTCTCCCCAAGGTTGTGAGTGCAGCGGAGCACCGAAGCTGATCTTTTCGTGTAGCGGGGCTGCCGACGTCGGAGCCGTGGCCGATCGAGTGGCGCGAGAGCTTACCCAGAAAGGGATCGGGAAGATGTTTTGTCTGGCCGGGATCGGCGGGCGAGTGAGCGGGATCCTGAAGACGACCGAGGCGGCCGAAGCGATTCTGGCGATCGACGGTTGTCCGCTGAACTGCACCAAGCTAAGCCTCGAACAGGCCGGGTTCACCAATTTCGAGCACCTCCAGCTCTCCGACCTGGGCATGGTCAAAGGCCAAACCGAAATCACCCCCGAAACCATCGCCCACGCCGCCGAAGCCGCCACCCAAAAGCTCCAATCCGCTTCATAGACCCGATCGCAATTGGGCATAGAGTGATGTTCAGTGCCGGATCTCGATCCGGCCTACGGGGTTCTCCTGCTCCCCTGTTAGACGACGGGCCTGCAAGGCCGCTTGTCGACGCCTGCCAACGAGACGAACGGCCGCTCGATAACCCCAACGAGGATCGACAGCAGCAGCCCGTTAATTGGAGTGAGAAAAACGAGGCCTGGTAAAAGAAAGCCCCAAGCCGCCATCGAGTTGGCAAACACCGGTGTAGCAAAGCCCAAGACCAGCACTCCCATCACCACCAAGCAAACCACCCGTCGAATTCTCATGAGCTTTTCCCGATAATGTTTTGTACGAGCGGGGTCAGCGTAAGCGCCCCGCCGGTATCACTATGGTAAAGGTTCCTGGTAAGCTATCCCGGCGGGGCGCTTACGCTAACCCCGCTCGTTTATAGCCTCAACCCAAGTGAACGAAACGGTTCCAAGCAGTCCTAAAAATTAGCTGCGTCCCCGTTTCGACTCCCCGTTTCGACTCCCCCGTTTCGACTCCCCGTTTCGACTCCCCGTTTCGACTCCCGTTTATGGTGGCATAGCAAGATCACTCGCCGTCGGCACTTTGTTGAATCCAGCGAATGCCCGGGTTTTCCTTTTGGTAGATTATGACTCGCGGCTTTCCTTCTTTGCCAGGGTAGTAGAGTGCGAGCAATCCAGAATCATTGTATATCTCAAATTTCTCATTTGCAGGCCTGCCGTTTGGTCTGCTGAACACTATCTTTGTGAACTCATCTTTGCCATTTAGAATCGCATTGCATTTCTCGTTTAACTGATCTTGCGTCGCACAATTGCCGATGCGTTTGTCAAGGTTTTCCTTCAGTTCCTTAAATTTTGTGAGATTTGTCAATAGGTCCCGTGCCTCTTTCGTGCTCTGTAGTTTAGTAAGTTCCTTAACCAGTTTTTTGAGTCCCTCCGGGGTGAGTGCCTTGAGTTCTGCAGTTACGCGCGTCGCCTCTAATTTTGTAGCTTCAGTAGCTTGTGTGGCTGTTATTACTGCAAGTTCAGCTCTTTGTGCGGCGATCGTTGCGCTAATCGCCTGAGAGGTGGCGGTCTTTTGAGCGCTACCGAGACGTTCATTGAAGGTTTTCAGCTTCCGGACATCCTCAAATAGCTTTTCATTCCTCTGTTTCATTGTTTCGTTTTCCTGTTGGAGATGCGCAACTTCGGATTCTAGGCGAACATGTGAAATAATTGCGACGATTAGCAATCCCGCAACGGTAATGATCACACCAACGGCAGCAGCGGTCGCACCAACTGCGTTCCAATGGATTCTGGTGGTAGACTGAGTCATAGAAGGTCCTTTCGTGAATTGTGATGAAATACTGGATGGTCACCTGGTCAATAATCTGGCAACCCGGCCTGTGGTTATCCCCGCTGTTCAATGGGGTGTTGGGCAGAAGGTCAAAATAGCTTTCAACAGGCTACCGCCTTCCTCGAAGTCCATCTGCTTGGGTATTTCCCTGCGCTTTGGCATGTCCAAGGTCGCAGTACCTCACAAGATGAATCGTATGCCCCCTATCATAGCTGATTGAATTAGTGATGTAAATCAGTACTGATTTATAGGTTGTGAAAAGGCGTCAAAACAAAAACGCCCGACTGTTTAAACAGCCGGGCGTTTTGCGATGTAATAAATTGTCTATCAAAAAGCTCCCCGACGAGGACTCGAACCTCGGACAAAGCGGTTAACAGCCGCTCGCTCTACCAACTGAGCTATCGGGGATTGTGTGTCGACCGGGCTTTCGGGGCCTTGCCACTAGGGGGAAAGGCACCGGCGTCGGGCCGGAAAACAGCTATTTTAGCTTTCGGTATCACAAGATACAAGGGGGAAAATCGGACGCGGAAGGGGTTTTGCTTGAAGATTTTTTAGCAACTTGCGCCGTGCCTGGCCTCCTCAAGAGGGAGGTGCGTCGCTGCGATGCTTGCGCAGGAAGACCTGATTTCCGCTGTCGTTGAACTCGACCTGGTCCATGAAACTCCGCATGAGGAGGACCCCCCTCCCGTTGGGGGATTTTCGGTGGATTTCGTCCGTCGGGTCGGGCAAGGCGGCCAGGTTGAAGCCCGTCCCTTCGTCGGTGACGGTGATCTCGATGGCATCTTTGGCGAGGTTACACTGGACGTGGACCGTCTTGGAGGGGTCCATCTGGTTGCCATGCTTGATCGCGTTGACCAGGGCTTCTTCGAGTGCGAGGTGGACGCTGAAGCGGTCCCGTTTTCCCCAGCCGGCTTTCTTGAGGTGGTTGAGCACCTCATCGCGCAGAGACCCGGTGGTTCCCGCGTTGCTGGGGATCGTCTGATCAAAGCTCCAGAGCCACCGAGGATCAGTCATAACGAAAACGGAGGGCTAGCCCCCCGTGTTAAAAGAACCAAATGGTTATGGGACGTTCGCGCTAAAAGGCGGCCAGGCCCTCTGCTTCCGAGTCTTTGATGTCGAAGACCCGATTCAGCTTGGTGATGACGAACACTTCATAAATTTCCGGCTGGATATTGCACAGTTTCAGCGTTCCGTTGACCGCTTTCACTTTTTTATCCAGCGTGATCAGCTTTCCGAGCGCCGAGCTGGAGAGGAACTCGACGGTATTGAAATTCAGGAGCAGTTTTTTGCGATTTTCGCCTTCGACCAGTTGCGACAGCTCGCGGCCCAACTCTTGAATATTGAGATCATCCAGGATTTTTTGGTCGCGGAAGCAGACCACAGCTACGTCGCCCACCTCGCTGACTTCCAGACGTCGGTATTCGGCCATTAAATTTCTCCTGAAAAACTTGTCTTAAATTGAGGGTATGGAATGTCTAGATAGCCAAAGATATCCCCCTCTATAGTACGGAAGTATAGCATGTTGTCAAGCCCGGGCGGGCAGATATGGCTGGATATCGGTTTCTTGTCAGAAAAGCCAAAATGCTTGTGGTTTCTGGTAATATTTAGTGATATAGTAAGGACTTGCATCTGTTTTAAGGGGTGGAGGAATCCACCTTGCTGTTTATCGTATCGGCATTTTCAGGAGGGGAATCGTGAGACCTTGTTTTTATTCGTTCTGTTTTATGTTCGCACTCTACCGTCGATTCCATCGGTCTGTCGTGGCGACCGTTTTGCGAGGGATTGGGATTCTCGCGGTGCTTTTTATTGTTGCCCATGTGGCGATTAGCCAGGAGCCGGAGCCTCCGAAGCAGAGCTGGAAGAGGATCGAGGAACCGGTCAAGGATAAGTTGTCACCCCTCTATCTCGACGCGGCGAAAAAGATCGAGGAGATTCTCGACGGGAAGCGCCAGTGCGTGGTTTTGCCTCGCGCGATCAGGGATGTGAAGTTGACGCGGGACGGGATGCCTTGCTTTGAAATGCATGCTGGAAGTTGGGACACTCGGAAGTCGGGCGAAGCTTACCGCTGGGCCGCCGAGCAGACCTGGGGTGGCCGGTTTCGGTTGTTTTACAATGCGGAGTTACTGGATATTCGAGACGAGATGCTTCTTATTCGTCCATACGACAAATCGGTCGGCTTGTTAAAATACGATGGCCAAACGTGGACCGAGTATAGCATGATAAAGCGGAGGCAGAGGAAGGAATCCTTATTGGGGACCGACGGTAAGGTTTTCGGGATCATTGACGAGCAGGTACACCATTACGAGGATGGGAAATGGGTTGCCGATCCTGTTCGTGCCGACAGAAAGGAGAATGTGCTGCTGAGCATTTTTCGATCCAATGCTCGCGGGCAGCTTTTGGCTTTTGTCCAGAAATTTAAATCATCCGAGGTGGAACTCTGGTTTCATGACGGCAAGTCATGGTCCAGCGAAACGATTCCGAGAAACTCGTGGGTCTTGCGTGGGTTGACGCTTTGCGACAACGGGAAAATTGTTGTGCGAGTCGATCGACACAAGGCGATGGTATTGTCGCCCTTGGAGAGCGAGCCGGCGGAAAACGGAGAAGGAAAGCGTTGGAAACGAAAGATTTTCGATTTCGAGCAGGCGTCGTTGCCCGAGCGGCCCAAGTTGAGTTCCGAGGACATGGTGGTCGACCCTCGCAATGCGAAGATTTCTTTTGTCGCTTTGAGCGAAGATGAATTACCGAAAGACAAGAAGTTTCCCGGGCGGTCTCGAGGTTTTCCTTATTGGATCGGCAACCCTGGTGAAGAGGTGATCTTTCGCCCGAAGGGAGGCGCCATTGTCGCCAAGCGGTGGTTGGGACTTGGCTGGTTCGACGAGACGTGGAAAAAAGTCCACATGCTCAAAGGAATTTCGTTTCGGAAACACGACACGTTGCTCGGATGCGATAAGAACGACATCGTTTATGTCCGGCAAGGTATGGATGGCTCTATCCTCGCCTACTCGTTACAGGCACCGCCCGAGTCGTGGACCAAGCCCGATGTTGTTTCCGAGTACACGTCCGATTCGAATCTCCGTGATTCGAATCTTAGTCGCTTTTCGTGGGACCTGACGCAGGTGGCGGTGGATACGGAGGGGGTGCTTTGGTATATTTCGCCGACCCAGGCGAGAGCGATCATGACGTTGCAGGAATACGAGAAACCGAGAGTGCTGGGGGATGAGTACGAGGGGGTCGAGTCGCTCTGGCCCGGCCGGGACGGCTCGATGTTGGTGTTGTACCAGAATCGTCGAGCCGCTCTGGTGCGGAAAGATCAACCCGCGTTGTTTGAAGAGTCGCTTGCCAAGTTGTGCGAAAAACATTTTGAAGCGATGCGAAAGGCGGCTCCGCGAAATCCGTACAATAAACAACGATTTATGGCTGGGCTGGATGTCATGTCGTCTCGTATGAACCCCTGCCCTGCTCCTTGGATGGCGACGGAAAAAACGCTCTGGATTGCCGATCTGTTGGGCGGGCGGGTCATGCGTTTTGCCGAGGACGACCTGCAAGGCCGAGTTGTCACGAATGAGTCGCATTGTCTGCTCGGCCGTCTCGGTGACGGGGCGATCGTGTTGGGGGTGTGTAGAAAAGGGTGGCTGCACTATCGGTTTTCGAAGTGGAGTTGGATCGAAGATCCTGACGGCAAGGCGACCGTGCGTTCCTTTGATGAGAAACGGATTGATAGAAAAATGTTCGGCCATGTCGGAGTGCCGGGCAAACCGCGACAAAATTGGCTTTGTACCGAAGACGGTACGCTTTATTTTGCCGGAAAGGGGAGTCAAGATACCATTTGTTTGCGATCCCCGAAAAAGTGGAAACGGTTCAAACAGTTCGATTGCCCCGGTATCGAGTATCCGGCGAACACGGTCTGGGGATATCACTTTTATGGCGTGTTCCCCGGTTGGGAGGTCGTCGGGCCCGAGGGCCGGCACTCCAGCTTGATTACTTATCGAGAAAACTTGACGCCTCTCTTCGGTGAGAAGGATGACGTCTATTGCCTAACCCCGGTCGGGCTGGCAGCGTTTCCGTATAAAAAGGGTCTCGACGCGAAAGCCCGTTATCAGTATGTCGCCTTTCCAGATTGTCGCCTTTCCGATAAAGGGGAGATCGGCTATATCGGTCGGCACAAGGAGACGCTTTTCTTCTTGCTCCGAGTCAGCTACGGCTCGAAGATCATTGCGATCGATTGCGAATTGTTCCCCGACGAGACAATACTTCCTTAGTGTTCCGTAGCAAAGAGTGGAAAACGGTTTGTAAACGAATTTTGACGATCAGAAAATCAGGGCTAACTCTTGTGATAACAGCCTCTTATGGAAATTTGCG
>JASFHG010000035.1:0-13787 GCA_050123355.1 Planctomycetia bacterium | reverse complement strand
GACAAAGCTGATCGAAGAGGAACCGCGTGTTGAAGACGTAAATGCCCATCGACGCGTAGCAATGGGTCGGATCGTCGTGGATCGGCTTCGGGTGGTCCGGCTTCTCCTCGAATCCAATCACGTTCAACTTCGGCGTCAATTCCATCACGCCAAAACGGTTCGCCGCTTCTTCAACCGGAACATGCAGCACACCGATCGTCGCGTCCGCTTGATTTTCGATGTGTGTCTGGACCATCTTTTGATAGTCCATCTTGTAGATGTGGTCACCGGCCAGGATGACGGTGTACTCGGAGTGCTCTTTCTCCATCGTATAGATATTCTGATAGACGGCGTCGGCCGTGCCGCGATACCAGCTCTCGTCAATCCGCTGTTGCGGCGGGACGACGTCGACGAACTCTTGCAGCTCGCGACAGAAAAGCGACTGCCAGCCCATGTGGATGTGGCGGGTAAGGCTGGCCGCCTTATACTGGGTCAGGATCAGAATCTTACGGATCCCGCTGTTGAGACAATTGGAAAGGGTGAAGTCGACGATTCGATAGGCACCGCCAAACGGAACGGCCGGTTTTGCTCGATCTCGGGTAAGCGGATCCAGGCGGGAGCCTTTGCCACCTGCCAACACAACGGCGAGAACGTTATTCATCGTTTCCTTCCTATCTCTAATGTCATTTTAAGTAACTTTTCCAAAAAGAATGTCACTCGCAATGGATCTACCATGAAGGCACTAGTACAACGTGTACTTTTCATTGTATCGGCCAATGCGACAAAACCAAAGTCCTTTGGCACGAATAAAATAACAACAAAAACCGGACAGGCTTCGCGATGTGTGCATATTACCCATATTGCGGGTTTTGTTGCAAATGTATCTCCTGATGAAGCGAGGGGTTACAGTAATAAAAATTACCGAAGGAAGATCTGTTTTTTCTAAAGCCCAACTGCCTATTTTTCTTCACACCTTGACGTGTTTCCATCCGCCATGAGCAAATCGGGCAAGAACGAGGCTTCCACGGACCCAAAGGTCGACGACCATCGCAATCCAAGCCCCCATGAGCCCGATCCCCAGACCGGGGATCGTTATCCCCAGCGGAATCACGTAAAAACTCTCAAAAGCAAGAAAAAACGTCAGGGTAATGCGGACCAGCGTCATCGAAAAAAGGTTGATCATCATCGGCCAAACCGTGTCGCCCGCCCCACGCAGACCACCGGTAAGGATCATCGCCGGAGCCAAGGCCGGGATCCCGATCGCGATAATCTGCAATAAGGGAGCTACCGCCTGGATTACGTCCGTTTTATCTCGATTCACCAAAAGGCCGGCACAAAACTCCGATTGGGTCGAGAAAAAGATAACCGCCAGCAACATGATCAAAGCGCCTACCAGACAGGCAATCCACCCGCTTCGGGCCGCTTGGCGCGGCTGCTCGGCACCGAGATTCTGACCGACCAACGTCGTCGCGGCCACCGCAAACGCGGCCCCCGGCAGAAACGCGAGCGACTCGATCCGAAGCGCTATCCCATGCGAAGCGGTCGCCAGTTCGCCCATGCAATTGATAACCGACAGAAACCAGAGTTGACACCCGACCAACGAAAGCATGTCGAATCCACCTGGTATACCAATACGAAGCAGTCGCCGAACCAATCCCAAGTCGGGCCAGAGCCCTTTGAGCCGCAGTCGGAGGCCCGCCTTTCCTGCCAGCAGCAAACTCAAGACAAAAATTCCGCCCACGATATAGCCGGCCATCGTCCCGATCGCGATTCCCTCCCAGCCGAGCTTTGGAAATGGGCCAACTCCCAAAACAAGCAACCAACTGACCGTCACGTTGACCACGTTGACCGTAGTCATCACAACCAGGCCCGAGACCATATCTCCGGCCCCGCGAAGGCACGCGACTCCGATCACCTGCAGACCAATCAGCGGCAATACGGGCACGATGTAGGAGAGATACTGCGAGGCCAGCTTGGCCGAATCTCCTTGAAGTCGTAAAAAACGGGGAAACTCATCCAGAAAATAAAACCCGAGCACCAAGCTTACCAGCGAAAAGAACAGTCCGACCAAAATCGCCTGATGGGTCACCCGCTTGGCCATCGTCCAGTTCTTTGCCCCGACGAATCGAGCGACCATCGCCGTCGCCCCGATCGCCACGACCGCAAACAGGGACGAGATCACCCAGATCAGATACGACATCAGCGTGATCGCGGCCAAATGGGGCCGGTCGAGATAGTGGCCCACCAGCAACGAGTCGGAAAAACCGACCAGCATAATCAAAACCTGCTCCGCCAAGACCGGGACGGCAAGCCAAAGAAGCGGGCGAAGTGTCCCGGAGTGAGCGGATGTGATTGCTGGGGTGGGCACGTTGGGAAGAACCTATAAGGGGTAGGCAAAAACTTTTACTTTATTTCACGGTGGGGTCGGGAGCAAAGGCTACTCATCGGTCGATGCGAAAAACGCTTCCAAAAAAATTTTGGGAATTTTTAGATTTTAGCCAGCAGAGCCCAAAAAGAATAGGCATGCAAGAGGGGAGGCGGGTGTTTGATTTCGCAACAGTGTTCAATTTTGCTGTAGCAAAATAAAACAGGCGAATTGAGGACTGATCGGCACGTGTCCTCAACTCGCCTGCTGTTTAAGGGAATTTCTCACATCTGATAGGAAATAGGTGCCTATCATGTGTTCCCTATCCCGACCGGGATTGCCATCTTCTCTTATTCCGAGAGCTGCCTACTTCTCTCGTTCCGAATGCTTCTCTGTTCCAAAAAATGAAGCATTGGAAATTTTGTAAGCTCCTTGTTCAGGGGAACTTACTGAAGATCCCGGTGGTTTTCATTCCACAATGCAAAAATCCTCTTCTTCACCGGCCCCAAACAAATAATAGCCTCTTCTCTGTTCCGGTCCGGCGACCGCGTCGGTCGCCGAACCTTGGGGGGTGAGTGCTGTGCCTTAGCTAGCACGCCTTTTAGTAAGTGCAAATAGCGTGCCAAAACTCAAAGAGGAAGAAAATTGGTGATGATCGTCAAAAGCTGTTCCGACGGGGGGGATACTCTTAGCCGACAGGTCTAACCAACGTTGGTAGGTCAAGGCTCGCCCTGACGTTGTGTGAGGCAAAAAAGCACAGAAGCTGCTACGCGCTTGCTCGCATGTCGTCGAATTGGATCTGGTAGAGGCGACCGTAAAGATCGCAACGACTCATCAGCTCCTCATGAGTGCCGACATCCAAAATCCGCCCCTGCTCCATGACGACGATCCGATCGGCCAGGGCGAGGATACCGAGGCGATGGGTGATGATGATGGTCGTTCGATTGACAACGAAGGTCTCCAAGACTTGCTGGATAACCTGCTCGCTTTCGAGGTCGACTTGGCTGGTCGCTTCGTCGAGAATCAAAATCGACGGGTCAAGAAGAATCGCTCGGGCCAGGGCGATACGCTGCCGCTGTCCGCCCGAGAGCCGACCTCCACCCGGTCCAACTTCGGTGTGATAGCCGGCGGGCAGGTCGTTGGTGATCAGCCGATGCGCATGAGCCTGTTTCGCGGCCGAAACGACATCTTCATCCGTGGCATGGGGCGAGCCGTAACGAATATTCTCGATGACTGAAATGTCGAAGAGCATCGTCTCTTGCGAAACGAGTCCGATCTGACTACGCACGTCGAGGATCCGCGCTTCGCGCAGATCGATACCATCGAAACAAATACTTCCGTTCGTCGGGTCAGCAAAACGAGGGACAAGGCTCGCCAGCGTACTCTTTCCGCAACCGTTAGGTCCCACCAGAGCGATCGTCTCGCCTGCGCGGATATCAAGATTCACCCCTTGAAGCACCAGCTCGTCCGCCCTGTAGGCAAAGTCGACCCCTTTGAAGGAAATACCCTGCGACACCGGAGCGAGTCGCTTTGGTTCTTGGGGACTATGGATAGCCGGCTCGCGATCCATCATCGCATAGATCCGGTCACTGGCCGCGGAGGCTCGCTGGAGATGTGAGAAAATATCGGACATCTTTCGCAAGGGATCGGCCGTGCCAGCCAAGAAACCGAAGAACAGCAGGATCGACTCCAGGTCCAACGGCCGCACACACATCTGCACGCCCAGCAATCGAGTTTGACCGGAGAGCACTAGATAGGCTCCTGCAAGCAGCGCAAGCGAAATGGTGAGGATGCCCATAATCTCGGTCAGCGGCCGCGTCAACGAATCGTAGCGGGCAATCTTCATCGACTTATGGTAAAACTCTTTGCTGTATTGATGGAAATTGCGACGCTCGTAGCGTTCCATCGTGAACGCCTTGACGACCTTAATACCGCGGAACGTCTCTTCAAGCCGGCTGTACAGCACGGCCATCCCTTCCATCGCACGACGGTTCGCTCGTTTGAGCGACTTGGCGAGCCGGTCGATCAAGAACGCGGCTACCGGAGCAACGATCATCGAGAAAAGCAGCAGCCGCCAGCAAACATAGGCCGCCCCAGCGAGGCAAACGATCGCTTTGAGCGGCTCGCGTATCAAGCGGCCAAAAAGGGATCTCAGACCATGGGTCAACGCTTCCATATCGTAAGTAAACCGAGCCATCAGGTCGCTCGTCCCTTCGTTATGGAAACTGGCCAAGTCCATGCGCAGTGTTTTACGGTAAAATTGCTTTCGGAGGTTGAACGTGGCGAGCTGCGAGAGTTTGGCGACCACGATCGTGTGGCCGATCAAACACATATCTTTCAAAACGGTCCCCAAAAACAGCACGCCGATAAAAATCACGACCGTCTGGAACGGATCGGTCGGTAAGAACCGTTCGATATACGGCTGAATCCACCGATACCGCTCGATCGCTTTGGTTTCGGTTTGGATTTTGGTCTCGGCCATCCGAATTTTGTTTTCGAGCTTGGGCCGCTCCGCTTCCGAAACGGTTTTCAGATTCGCCTGAGCACTGGCAAGTTCGGTTTCCTTTTGTGCGATGATCTTTTCGGCGGCCGCGATTTCTTTCTCTACCCACGTTTGCAGCGGCTCGCCTTGGAAAGCGACCTTGATAAACGGATAGACCGTCCCGATATTGCCCCCCCAGAGCACAGCCACGGCGAGGGCAAAAATGATGGAGAGGATGAAGATAAAGCGATAGCGGAGGGCGAGGCGTACAACGCGGGAAAAATTGCTCATATTTATTATCGGGTAGATGAATTCCGTTTCATGTCCACATACAACATTAGTGCCTATCCGAAAACTACCACGGCGGTCTTTGCGGCCGGCACAATATTGAGTGGCCAAAAAATTTTCGGACGGGTCTAAGATCCCCCGTGCGAAAAGGGGGATTTTCAGCTAACAATCTAACAGAACCAAACCGGGTGACCAACACGGATTTTTGCGGCCTAGGCGGTTTGGGCAAGAAAAGAATCGTCGCGGATCTCTGGTCGCCGCCGATTTTGGAGGTAGAATAGAGTATCCAGTAACAATCAAGATTGAACTACCGAAAACTAGTATAAAATGTTCCAAGTCGTCCGAGAAATCCACTTCTGCTATGGCCACCGGCTCCTGAATTATGACGGGAAATGTGCCCATCTGCACGGCCACAACGCCAAGGTTATGATCACACTCGAGGGGGGTGAGCTCGACGAACGCGGGATGCTGGTCGATTTCGGGGATATCAAAAAAACGTTAAACGCCTGGATCGAGGACCATCTTGACCACCAGATGCTCCTCTCGAAGGACGATCCGATCGTCCCGGTCCTCCAAGAACAGGGGGAACCGCTGTTTTTGATGGACCAAAACCCAACGGCCGAGAACATCGCCCGACTTATCTATGACGAAGCTGTCAAATTAGGCCTCCCGGTCGCCGAGGTCCGCCTCTGGGAAACCCCAGAATGCCATGCGGTTTATAAAAAATAGAGGAAATTGAACCGCAGAATATCGAACACCGAATGTCAAATGTCGAAGTGGGATGCTACCGCACCAGGATAAAAATACATTGGAGCGGAAGCTCCTTCCTTCATCATTCGACATTCGGTGTTCGATATTCTGCGGTTCTTCCCCTTCTGTCCTCTGTCCTCTGTCATCTGTCCTCTACCTTGCCAATAAGGCTGAAATCGCGACAATAGGGGGATGAAGTTTCTCCATGCTGCCGACCTACATATCGATAGTCCTTTGAAGGGGCTCGAAGCGTATGAAGGGGCCCCGATCGAAAGGCTCCGCGGAGCGACGCGCGCCGCGATGGAGAATCTGGTCGAGATGGCGATCCACGAGCGGGTCGACTTCGTCCTGATCGCAGGCGACCTGTTCGATGGCGAGTGGCGCGACATGCACACCGGCCTCTGGACCGCCGGCCAGTTCCGACGTCTGGCCGAGCATCAGATCCGCGTCTTTCTCCTCCGCGGCAACCACGACGCACACTCGCGAGTCTGTTCTTCGTTACGGTGGCCTGAGAATGTGTATGTTTTCTCGCACGAAGCGGCCGAGACCCTCACAATTGACGAGCTTGGTATCGCGATCCACGGTCAGAGCTTCGCGGCCCAGGCGGTACCGGAAGACTTGACCGAACACTATCCCAAACCGGTCGAAGGGCGGTTCAACATCGGCTTGCTACACACGAGTCTCTCGGGCGAGAGCGTCCACGACACCTATGCCCCAACGACCGCCGCCGTGCTTGCCTCGCGAGGGTACGACTACTGGGCCTTGGGCCACATCCACAAAACCGAGGTCGTCTCGTCCGAAACGCCTTGGATCATCATGCCGGGCAACACGCAAGGCCGTCACGTCAATGAATCGGGCGAAAAAGGATGCTATCTGGTCCAGGTCGAGGACCACCAGGTGCAATCGGTCGAGTTTCGCCCGGTCGACGTGTTACGCTGGCATCGGCTGAGCGTGCCTGTCGAGGAAGAGATTGCCACGGTCGACGAGCTGATCGACACGATCCGCGATCGTCTGGCCGAGCTGCACCGCCAGGATGAACATCGCCTGACGGTCATCCGGCTCACGCTCGAAGGCCAGACCGTGCTGCATGGACCGCTTACCGGTCGGTCAGGCCGCGAAGCGTTCATCGCCGAACTACACAACGCGGCCAACTCGCTCGGCGATGTCTGGATCGAGCGGATACGGATCGAAACCCGACCGCCACTTGATCTGGATCAGTTACGCGACGGCCAAGATCTGCTCGGCGACCTGATCCGCCGCGTCGACTCGCTTCACGACGGATCGGACGAGTCGCTTCAACAATGGCTCGACGAGAACGATCTGTTTGACCCCAAGACATGCAGCCGGATGGAAGACGCCGACCTGCCGCTCGGCACCCCGACGGACCTCCGTGCCCGGTTGATCGAAGCAAGAAATTTGCTCGTTTCTCGTTTAATAACCCATGACGATTAATCGCGGATGAAATTTAAATCCCTCAAAGTCGACCGCTTTGGCTCCCTCGCCGATTTCGAGCTGGAGTTCAACGCCGATGCGCCGATGCAGGTTCTTTTCGGGCCGAACGAGGCGGGCAAGTCGACATTCTTGGGATTGATCCGCGAGCTGCTCTTTGGCTTCCCGCACAGTGGAAGCGACTATCACTACAGCGGGACGGGCCGCCAGATCGCCGCCGAGGCACGGCTCGCGATGGCCGATCACACGACGCTCCACTTCCGGCGTGAAAAAGGGGTCCAGGGGAAACAGGTCCAGGGCCAGACCGACCCATCGGGCGAGTCGATCGACGATGCGACACTCCTGCGGCGGCTGGGCGGGATCTCGCAGCCGTTTTATGAAAACGTCTTCGGTTTCTCGCTCGGGGAGCTCACCGCGGGCGAAGAGAGTCTCAAAAAGGCCAACCTCGACGAGGCACTCTACGGAACCGGTCTCGGTGGCTTGAAGGGGCTGCAAGCCGTTCAATCAGAGCTGGCCGACGAAAGCGACAAGCTGTGGCTCTCGCGTGGCAAGAAGCAACAAATCAACCACCTGATCGGCAAAGTGAAAGAGTCGACCGATACGCTCCGCGCGTCGATGCTCCGGCCGGACGAGTATGAGGCCCGCCTGCAACGTCATCAAAAGGCGACCGATGCGTTGGAAAAAATCCGTGCGGAGAACGAAACCTCACGCCGAACGCTCAAGCATCTCGAACGACTCCGCGACGCTCTCGGCCCGTATCAAGAACGGACCGCCGCCGAACGGCAACTTCAAAAACTCGAGGCCGAGTGGGGTGAGGCAATCCAACGGTTCCCGCAAAATGGCCGCCAAATGATGGACGACCTGCGCCGCGAGATCCAAAACGCTCGGCAACGACTCGTGGAGATCGACCAGCAGATCACCGAAGCGACCGACCGGATCGACTCGCTTGAAGGTAGCCCGGCAATTCTGGAGCAAGAGTCCAAAATCCAACAACTTTTCCAAACGCTCAAGCAGATCCGCGACTATCGTGACGAGATTCCCCGAACCCGGCAGGAACTCGAAGCGATCGACCGTCAAGTCCTCGCAACGCTCCACGAGCTGGACCCGAGCTGGACGATCGACGCGTTGGACCGCTATCAGGTCAGCTTGGATCGCCGGACGCGGATTGAGGAGATGGCCGACGAATCGAACGAACTGGAAAAACAACGGACCCTCAGCGAGGAGCGAAAGGCTAGCTGCCAAAAGGAACTCGATGTCAACCTGGCGAAGCTCGATACACTCGCCTCGACGGTCGAGTCGGCCGAGTTGCTCGCGATCATGGAACGGCAGCCCGACTACGCCGCCGATCAGCGGAGACGGCAGGAGCTTGAAGAGCTGCTCGAAGGCCTTCACTGGAAAGCGGAGGAAGCGGCCCGAAAACTTTTCTGCGTCCCGGGCTTGGACCATGAAGGGCTCGACCAACTCACCGTGCCACTTGAAGAAACGATCCGCGAGTTTGCCGACCGATTCGACGCGGCCGACCTGTCGGTGCGTGAGGCCGGTGACCGGCTGCGGCAGGCGGAGACCGAGTTGCATGACCTGAAGGCCCAGCGGGACGAAGTGGAATCGGCCGGCTCGGCCCCGACGCTCGATCAACTCGAAGCAGCCCGAACGGTGCGGGAAAAGGGCTGGGAACTCTTGCGGCGACAGTATATCGAGGCAAAAAAGGTCCCCAAGAAATCGTTCAATGAGTGGTTACAGACGATCCAGGAAAACGAACTGTGCGATTCGCCAGCTAAGTCGGAAATGTCGGACGAGGGGAAGGCCGATCTTTATGAATCGGTCGTCAAACAGGCAGACCGACTGGCCGACGTGCGTCAGGAAAAGGCAAAACTGGTCGCCTCGCTGGACGGTCTTGCCCGCCGGATCACCGCGACGACAAATCGGCGTGAAGAATATCGCGAGCAGTTCGAAGCGACACAAACGGCGAAGCGGGACCTGCTGGCCGAGTGGCACGCCGTCTGGAAACCGTGCGAGATCGAACCTCTCTTGCCCGAGGAGATGCTCCGCTGGCTCGAAAACCATGCCGTTTATCTGACCCTTCTGCAAGAAGCAAAAGCGACCGAAGCCCAGGCCAAGTCGATCGACCGGCGGTTGAAAAAATTCGAGAAGGAGCTACGTCAAACGTGTCTCAAGACAGACCTGTTGACGGACACCGAAGAAAAAGAGAAGCCGTCGTCTCCCGAGACTTTACTGGCGACGGTCAAGCACCATGTCGATCAGTGTCGCGAGTCGCAGGTAAAGCGTCAGGAACTCCAAAATCGCTCGGCCGAGCTCAAGAGTGAGCGAAAACAACTCGATCAAACGAGCACCTCGCTGGCCAAGCAGGCAAAAGACTGGTCGAAACGGTGGACCGGCCTGCTCGAAGAGATCGGCTTGCCGATCGACTGGACGCCGAAGATGGCCGACGTAACACTCCGTCAACTGCACGACGTGCGGCGTGAGCACCAAAAAATCGGGCCGATGGAAACCCGACTCAACGAGATCGAGGCCCAAATCGAGCAGTTCGAGCGAAAAACCGTCGAGCTATGCCAGACGATCGCGAAGGATCTGGCCGAGCAGCCGTCCGAGCAGGCGGTCGAAACGCTGCATGCTCGACTCGAAGAAGCGAAGCGGACGTCGATCCAGCGTCAAAATGCGATCGAAAACCGAGAAGCGGCCTCGCGACAAAAGGAAACCGTCAAATCACAACTGGACGAGTTGACCACAAGTCACAAAACGCTTCTCGAAACGACAGCCGTCGAGTCGGACGAGGCGTTTTACGAAGTGGCCAACCATGCCGACAATCACCGAACGATGATCGAGGAGATTCAACGGCAGACCGACCAGATCGATCGGTTCATCACCAACGAAGAACAAGCGGACGAATTTTGGAAGGAACTCGAGGCAATCGACGCCGACACGTTTGATCTGAGAGTCCAACAGGCCAAGGAAGAAGACGAGCGGATCACGAAGGCCCGAGAAGAGGCGGCGGCCGAAGCGAGCCTCGCGGCCGAAGCGCTCAAGGAGTTGGATCAGACGGACCAAACCATCCGTGCGTCGGCCGAGCTGGAGAGCTACCGGAGCGAGCTACGCGAGGTGGTCGACCGCTGGGCAACGCTCACCGTCGCACGAGCGTTGATCGATGACGCGGTCCGACGCTTCGAGCGCGAGAACCAGCCGGAGATGCTCGATGACATCCGGCGTCTGTTTGCCTTGATGACGGCCGACCGTTACGGCGAGGTGCGACGTCGCATGAACGAACAGGGGTCGATGGTCATCGTCGAGCAGGACGGCACCGAAAAAGATCCATCGCAGCTCAGCACCGGCACCCGCGAGCAGCTCTATCTGGCGATGCGGCTTGCGTACGTGCTCCACTACTGCCACCGCAACGAGCCGTTGCCGCTGGTGATGGACGACGTACTGGTCAATTTCGACGCGGTCCGAGCCGCCGGCACGATCGACGCCCTGGCGGAAGTGGCCCGCTCGACCCAGATTATCTTCCTCACCTGCCACCAACATACGGTCGACCTCATCGCCACCCGCCTCCCCGATGTGCCCGTCCGTCGGATCGGTTATAATGGAGGAAGGTAGAAGTTAGAAGTGTGAAGTGTGAAAAGTCAGTTTTTACGCCTCTACAGTGGCCAAACTGATTTGATATTGTTTTACGAAAGAAAGCCATGACACCATCCGAGAATCCCCAGAAAGCCAATACCGTTACCATTGCCGGGTTTCAGCAGTTGATCCGGGAGATGTATTTTGAGAAAGACGCGGCCCGCGGCGTCGACGGGACGTTTATGTGGCTTGTCGAAGAGTTTGGCGAACTGGCTTCGGCACTGAAAAACGGGTCGCATGAAGATCGGGTCGAAGAGTTCGCCGACGTCTTGGCCTGGCTGACGACGATCGCCAATATCGTGGGGGTCGACCTGACCGAGGCCATCACCAAAAAATATGGCGAGGGTTGCCCGGGCTGCAACCAATTTATCTGTACTTGTGACGATTCAGAAAAACCGTAACGTTTCGATGAAATATATAAAAATTCCCGTCTTGTTGATCCTTGTCGGCTTGCTGATCGCCGGGCTTTCCTGCATGTGGGCTGCGCCAACCCAGGCGGGCGGACCTTATCACAATAAAATAAACATCAAGGTACTCGATGTCGGGTTCCATTCGACCTATCGCGTCGGTAACTGGACGCCGGTCCGGATCATGTTGGAAGCGGAACGCGGCTTCGACGGCACGATGTCGGTGATCGTCCCTGACGGGGACGGCGTCCCGAGCCGCGTGACTCAAGCGCTTCATCTCGTAGACCACGATAGAAAAATCTACCAGCTCTACGTTCGGTTCGGGCGGGTTTATTCGGACCTCACTGTTACGATCGAAGAAACAAACCTCGAAATCGAACGTGGTTTCCATGAAAAAATCTTTCATCCAGACGAGACGGGCACCTATCGCCAGGCCGTTTCGGCGGAAAACTCACTGCTGGTCACCGTCGGACAGGGAAACGAACTGCTCGAGGCGACACTTCGAACTACCAACAAGGTGACCGCCGATTATACGTCGCTCGCTTCGGTCGCCGACCCGGCAAGCTTGCCACACGATTGGATCGGCTACGATGGAGTTGACACTTTGTTCCTGGCCCTTTCCAACCCGGCCACCGCCGAGATGGTCTTCACGCCGGATGATCCGCGATGGAAAGCGATTGACCAGTGGGTGCGCCGCGGTGGACGGCTCGTGCTGTTGGGCGGAGCGGTCGATCCCGAGTTGATCGAAAAAGTCGCAAAGAAAAACTACGACGCAAACTCCTCCCTCTTGCCCGGTCAACCGGCAGGCATTGCCACCCTCAAGCGAGTCACCACTTTGGAAACCTATATCGGGTCGAGCGTTGCGATCCCGCTGCCGACCGGACAGCACCGATATCAGATTCCGGCCTTTGAACTGACCGATGTGCACGGAGATGTCCCGATCCGCATTGATAACGTCCCCGTCCTGGTCCAAAATTCTCATGGATTCGGAACGGTCACCTTCCTCGGAATCGACATGAACGCTTCGCCGTTGGATCAGTGGCGAGAACGCGGCCGGTTGATGGTCAAACTGCTCGGCATGTCCAGCAAGACGGGCGACAACTCCCAGCTCGCCGGCGGTGCGGTCCGGCATCTGGGTTTTACCGATCTGTCGGGCCAGATGCGAAGCGCGTTGGATCGTTTCGACGGTGTTTCGCCCATCCCGTTCGGCTTGGTTATCTTGATCGTGCTTATCTACGTCGCCCTGATCGGACCGGCCGATTATTTCCTCCTGAAAAAGATCGGACGTATGAGCTGGACCTGGGTAACGTTTACCCTGATCGCCATTCTCGTCGGCATGGGCATCTTTGGGCTCGCCTATCACATGAAGGGAGACCGGCTTCGACTTCATCGGATCGATCTGGTGGATGTCGATACGACCAACCAGATGGTCCGCGGTACGAGTTGGGCCAACCTTTTCAGCCCTGAAGGGAAACGATATGACCTGACGTTTTCGCGTAATTTACCGAACCACCTACAAGACCAAGATCAATCCATGCTCTTCTCCTGGCTCGGTCTGCCAGGCCGGGGACTGGGCGGCATGAACCCGCGGGCCGGTGAAGGCTCGGTGTGGCGCAAGCCGTACGACTTTACGGCCGACCATACGGCGATGCAGCGTGTCCCCATTTTGAATTGGTCAACCAAATGCTTCACCGCCCGATGGTCCGGCCAGTGGAACGGTGACTTCGATTTTCAGTTGAAAGAAGAGGATGAGTTGCTGATCGGAAACGTGACAAACCCCTTAAAAGATCAGACTCTCGACGATTGCCTGTTGGTCTATGATCGCTGGGCCTATCCGCTTGGCTCGATCGGGCCGGGCGAGTCGACCTATGTGGACGGAATCCAAGGCCGAACCAAACTCAACACCCTGCTTACCGGCCGGAAGATGGTGATCGACACCGAAGATAACGACAAGTTCCGAGAAAAGGTTGTCCCGTACAACACCGAGAGCATCGATCCGGCTTACGTCCTTCGGATGATGATGTTTTACGAAGCGGGCGGAGGCGAAGCTTACACCGGCTTGTCGAACCGGTATCAATCGTTTGTCGACTTGAGTCACCTTCTCGGCCCCGGGCGGGCAATGCTCGTTGGCCGTTTGTCGTCGGAAGCACCGGCCGCGACCCAATTCACCGTCGATGGCGAGCCGGTCAAGTCGGATCAACATACGACTTACTTCCGGTTTATCATCCCGGTCGAGGTTAAATAAAAAGCAAGACACAGAAACGGTCTTTGCGTTTCAAAAGCCCTTTTTACGCGGGGGCAAGCCCCGCCGCTAACAAAAATTACTGAAAACTTTTACCATGATTCAGATACAAGAACTCACGAAAACGTATGGCGACCTGCACGCCGTGGATAATTTGTCGCTGGAACTGGATGAGGGGGATCTGTTCGGCTA
>JASFHG010000034.1:0-13829 GCA_050123355.1 Planctomycetia bacterium | reverse complement strand
CGGTTCCGCACGCGTTGGCATCATCGGCTGGCCTGTCCCGGTGGGATAGGTCACCATGCCCTGGCAACCCTGAGGCCCGTTGTAGCTGCAACGATTGCACGAACCGCATAGCCCACAACCGTTATCGCAGCACTCGGCTTCGATGTGACCTTTGAGATGAAGCTTGAAATCGTTAGGACTGCATGAATTCAAGCCAGGTCCTCCCGCCGGGACCTCTTCGGGATCCATCGCCTCGACGAGTTCCGGAGTCACGAAGACAAGCATTTCGATTTCGTTGTTTTTCTCGGTCGTACGTCGGAAAAGAGCCCCGAGCACCGGAACGTCGGAGACCCAAGGCACGCCACGTCGCTCGGACTCGGTCCGTTCGTTGATCAGGCCCGCGATGGCCAACGTTTGGCCGGCGTTCATTTCGACACTCGTCTTGACCTCACGCGATCGGAAGCCATAGACGTAAAATCCGTCCAAGAAGAGGGCCGTACTTCGATCCAATTCGCTGACACGCGGCTTGACCTCCATCCGGATCCGGCCATTGCCCAAGACCAACGGGACAAAGTTCAACTGAGTACCGTATTTCTTGTAATCGATCGAGATCGTTCCCAAACTTTGCGGTACCGGGACCGGCACTTCACCACCCACGATGAACGAAGCCGGTTGGCCGTTGATCGTCACCAGGGTCGGCTCCGCCAGGACTTTGGCCAGTTGGTCTTCACGAAGTGCTTCGAGAATCCCAAAGAGGGCATTGTCGCCATCGACCACATTGAATTGCAAAGTAGGATCACCGGAAGTCGTTACCATCGGCGGACTCGAAGTCACCCAGCCCGTGGTCGGGTCATAATCGACACTGGCGGCCGCTACACCACCGAGAAGACCACTCGCCGAAGAAGCGATCAGGTTATAGCCGGAAATTTGGGCCCAGTCGATACCGAGCGTACGAAGTTTGGTTCGCGAGACTTCCATCACCTTGGCGTGGAGAAGAACCTGTTGGACGCCACTGACCGTGACGTTGTTGATCACTTTCGGGTAATATTGTTCGGCGATCTGCGTCACCTGGGTGATGTCCTCGGGCCGATCGACATAACCGCTGATATAGACGCTTCCGCTACCCTCGCCGCCAATTCCCACCGGAACTACTTGCAAGGAGGAAGAAGGAAATTGACGCTGGAGCACTCCGCGGAGTTCCTGGGCATCGCCAACCACCAGCACGTCGATCGAGTAGATCTTGCCGTCGTTGGACCAAATGTTCACTTGGGTCACACCCGGCTTCTTCGCCGACATTTGAATCTGCTTCGGCGAAAGTGGAGTCAACGTAAGCACTTCTGGGTTATTGACTTGCGCCTGCGGGATAGTCTGGTCCAACGTCACGATGCGGCTCGTGTTCACGACCATCTCCATCTTTTCCGACGCATTCTGAAGCTTGCGAATGATCTCGCGATTGGGATTAAACGGCACGGCCGGGTTCGGATTGGCCACGGGTACCGGTGCCGTTTCTGTCGGCCGGACCACCGCCGGCTGGCTCAGCTTGGGTTGGAATGCCTTCGGGATCGCATTGGTCGAGGGCTGTGGAGTAGCCGGCCCGATAATGTTCGGGCCGTCAGAATTGTTCGGCGTATTGGCATCGGGCAACTGGGCAATGCGATACTTTGCCGGAACGTAAGTGCCCGGTTGTCGGTAAGGAGCCGGTTGCATCTGATAGGTCGCTACCGTGGGCGGCTGATACCGGGCCGGCTGTCGCTGGTATTGAGTAGATGGTGCCTGATAGGTATTCCCATAGTTTGCCGGTTGCTGCAAATTTCCTTGCATCTGCTGAGTAGAACCAGGAAGTTGAGGCCCCGGGAGGTAATTCTGCTGGCCTAATGCCGGCACCTGGCAAAAGAGAAAAAAGCCAAGAGAGACAAAAGCAATTTTTTTTGTGTAGTCAAACAACATCTGATCGCATCCTTGCTCGATGTGTGTGATAAATGGTATGGATAGTCAGCAAATCAATGCCGTGGTGATCAATCCTTTTTCACCAAAACTCTACTCAATACTGTCTGGTTCCAAGTTAGGTGGAACCAAACCGTTATCAATGGGCCCCAATGGAGACATTGGCGGCATCGGAGTCACTCCGGGAGTCATTCCATTTGCCGGAACATTACCGGGCAACTCTTCCCCCTCTTGTATCACTCGCCAAACCTTCTCGCCGTTATTCCCGTCTTGCTCTTCCAACACTAAATCATTTACTCCCGGACCGGTGATGATTCGCATCTTCCAGGTGCCATGTGAAGGAACCGTAATCGGAGACTGCACCATGTTTTGATTGGCATTGGTTTCCGGCTTTGGTGTGTTGGAAGCTTCTGAAGGATTCAAAATATCGTCGACACTGATCTCCGTATCTCCTTGGGCAAGGCTTGCGTCATTCGGGCTACGCATGGTCAAACGCAGTTTGCCAAGCGTCAGAGCCAAGTCAACCTTGACCGCTTGCTCGGGAGTCAGGAGCAAAGAGACCGTCTTTGCCGTGATCGTTTTACCTTCTGCACTATCGGGATCTATTTTGTAGACGTCGTCCACCGCAAAGACTTCAATATTTTGCAGAAGCGTAACCGTACGGCTGCTCATGATCCCTTGCTGTTTGTTTTTGCGAAGATTCGCCAAAACATCCACCCGGTCTCCCGGCTGAATCAGACCCGCGTAACTATCCTTCTCGATCTTGATCGGGACCGCACGCATATTATTATCAATATGGATGGCAGCCGTTTTGATGTCATCCTTGCCGAAAAGCTTCTGTTCGCGAATCGGTTCGTCCAGCAAGATATCGGTCCGTGCCCGCGTCTCGGCGATCTGCTTCACATCGACAAGCGTCCCCTTCGGGACCTTGGACTTGGGCCAGGCCTCGATTTTGACCATTTCCGGAGTTAACTTCGATCCTTCGAGAATATCTTCCTTGGCAACGAGAATATTGACTGTCTCGCCTACTGGCTGAGCCGGACCACTATCATCCTGGCTGATCACCTGGGTCACTCCAATTGCAGCAATAAGGCCGCAACCAAGAGCCAGCACTAACAAAATAATCGATTTGGCACGCATAATACCCCCCGAAGGAATGGCTTTGCACTACTTAATGGGTCCCGATATCCGGAAGGAAAGGGTTGGCAAAGCTGCTTTCTAAAGCAATCCAAACCTCCCATTTTCCCTAAATTCCGAGTACCAGAGTTATTTTGCAACGCTACGATTGCTCGCAGATACACTTCACCTTGAGACCCAAGGCAAGGCTCCTGCAGTCATAACTCTTTATTTTCAAAGGGGTAACGTTCTTTCCAGCCAACAAACAAAATCGGATTGGAAGGAAGTATTTCGATTTTAGTTCGTTCGTTCACAGCGCATAATCGTTGCAGACGATAAAATCGTATCCCCTAAGTATCTCGGCACGGGAATCCAACTGACTTGACTAAAAGGCAGCGAGACGCGAACCATAATGATATCGCCATACGTTGCCAAAGCCGGATCAATTGGGTTTCCTTCTTCGTCCGTGATGTTCACCGTTGCCATTTCGCCATCAATTCCTGCTGATTGAAGGACGCCCTTGGCATAGGTTTCGGCTCGGTCTGCACTTCCATCAGGCAGCACGGCGATGCGGGCTCCCTCTCGGGCGGCATTCGTAATTGCCTGCTGAGCCAGCATTGCACTGCCGAACTCGATCATGGCAAGGATCAACATGAAGAAAATAGGCGAAACGACCGCCAATTCCACGGCAGCAACACCACGTCGCTGTTGTTTCTCACCTTGTCGATTTCGACGTCCCTCCTTGTGAAACATCTTCATCACACCTCGAGAAATCATAATTTGGGCTCCATCAAAAGGTACACGAACAAACTCTACTAAATCAGCAATCCCATCCACGCGAAATAGACAATCGTCCCGATCGCGATCGGAATACCATACGGAAGCAACATCATGCTGCTCTTTCGTTCAGCCGCCGCACTGGCCAACTCTTCCGGATTTCGCACCGTTGCGATCTCTGACGCGATGGCCCGAAATTGGAAAAAGTGATGGCGTACCTTGCCGCTGAACAAAACCATCCCCACTGCAATCAAACCACCGATCACGGCGGAAAGGCAGAAGGAGAAAAAGGTCACGGTTCCCCAAACCCAGGCACCAACGCCGGCCAGCAACTTGACGTCGCCTGCTCCCATGCCACCAATCGCATAGGCGGGCAGCAACAAGATCAAACCGATGCCCGTACCGATCAGGCTGTAAAGCAAACCGCTCCAGCCGAAAAAGTACATGCTGGCAATCCATCCGCAGATCACCATGGGAAACGTAATCCAATTGGGAACTTTTAATTTCCATCCGTCAATGACGGCTGCAATAACTAAAACAACGCTAACTAACAAACAAATGCCCGGCACTTCAGCCATCGGGCTGGTAAAGGTCCAATTGCTAAACATAACTGACTACTTTCTCCCTCTCATAGGAACTAAATCTGTTCGTTACTTGGTAACAAACGACCAGAACGAATCCGGCTCTATAATCTTGATGACGTAAGGAACAAGCCCAAGAAAGCTGCGGCTACGGTCAGAAAATACGTCACCATCTCGGGCAATCCATACAACAGGTCCGCGAAGATGGGATCAAGCATTTTTCGACTCAAAGTGCATACTTTTAGGGTGTGTCCATAGCTGGACTTTCCACGCCAATGGAGGAAAACAATCCCTCCACTATAAAGTCTAGGTCAAAAAATACCCAAAGGAGCGGAAAAACAAGGAAATCCAGAATAGGCTTTCACTACTCAATATTCATTTCTGCGGGGGGTATCAACAACTTGTTCCGCCTCAACGAAATACGAAAACGTCGGCCTAAGACAAGAATCAGACTTCCCACAACCCCATAAAAAAACCCCCCGACACCGAAGTGCCGAGGGGCCTGTATTTCTTTCAATCATACCGAAAAATCGGCATGACAAAAGCTTCCGATTAAACCCAAACCCTCATTAGAGAGGGACGCTCGTCGAAACGGATTCGCTATCAAGCTGATCTTGTACGTTTTGGAACGTATCGTTGGCATATTCGCCCAACGCACCAATCGTAGCCAAGCAGACCACGATGATCAAAGCCAGCATAACGGCGTACTCGACAGCGGTGGGGCCGTCTTCGGAAACGAGGAAATGTTGTACCTTCTTAAGCAGTTTCATCTGAATCCTCCTTCTCGTAGAGTCGCAAAATAGGCGAGCTCTCGAGTGTCACACAAAAGTCGGAAACGGACTCCATATCCCTCTCAGCTAAAACGTTTGTCGCCGGCTACATAATAGCCAGAACTGCCCGTGCCTAACCAAAAGTTCTATATAAAGTACTTGCCGAACGAACTCAGCATGCCGGTTAGCGTACTTGTCCGTTCCCTAATTGATTGAAAGAACATGTCGCACCTGAGAAAGGACCCAAACGCGACGTTCACCGGCCACCAAGCTCCACGCCGAATGACGCGATCGCTTGGTGGGAAGCAGAAAACCTCCGCTTCCATAATGAAAGATAGTTCACATTTTGGACTAGTCAAATACTAGGACTTGAGTAAAATGGGAATACTTTAGAAACTATGCGGGGGCCCCGTTCCGTCTGGACCGATTGTTCGGGTTGCGATAGTTTTTTCCCCTTAAATGCTTCACTTGCAATAATCGCCTCCCAAAAAACAACGCCCCTCCAATTAGCGTCAACGACCCCAAAACGCCCATGATTCTGGGAATACCTTTCATGAAATAGGAAATTATTTCCCCAAAAAATTCCGATGCCCCATTCCGATTACACCCAAGCCGATTTTCACGTCAATCCGCTGATGTTCTACTATGAAGTCACGATGGCATGTGACCTCGTCTGTAAACACTGTCGAGCCTCGGCCCAGGAAAATCCCGATCCGGACGAACTTTCGCACGAACAGTCGCTCGCACTGATTGACCAAATCGCCACCTTTCCGCGACGTCCGACGCTCGTCTTTACCGGCGGAGACCCGCTGAAACGAAAAGACCTTTTCGAGCTGATCCGCCATGCCATCGGCAAAGGAATCGAAGCGGCCTTGACCCCTTCGGCCACTCCCTTGGCAACCCGAGAAGCGTTCGAGCAAGCCAAGGAGGCAGGAATCCGGCGGCTGGGAATCAGTCTGGACGGTGCTGACGCGGCGACACACGATGCGTTCCGCGGCTTCGAGGGAAGTTTCGACCGAACCATGCAGATGCTCCGGGACGCTCATGACTTGGGGCTTGGTGTACAAGTGAACACGACGATCACCCGGCGAAATTTCCACCAAATCGACGCGATCGCCGAACGGTTGGCCGACAAGGGGATCATGATGTGGGCATGCTTTTTCCTGATCCCGGTGGGACGAGGGGTCGAAGAAGAACGGATCCAACCGGAGGAATATGAGGTCGCGTTCGAGCGGCTTTGGCACCATGCCCAAACCAAGCCTTACGGAGTCAAAACGACCGAAGCACCCCATTATCGCCGATATGTTCTCCAACAGGGAGGCGACCCCCTGGCTGCTCCATGCCATGGACAGACCGATGCGGCGACCGCTCGCGGACATCGGGCCCCGCTGGGGATTACCGACGGTCGAGGGATCATGTTCGTCAACCACAAAGGCGAGATCTATCCGGCCGGCTTTCTGCCGCTTTGCTGCGGACGATTCCCCGACGATTCCGTGGTGGAGGTCTACCAAAATCATCCCACTTTCAAGGCACTACAAGACCCGAACCAACTCAAGGGAAACTGCGGCCGGTGCGAATATCGCCAGATTTGCTGCGGAAGCCGTGCGCGAGCCTATGCCGTGACCGGCGATCCCCTCGCTTCGGAGCCCGACTGCGTTTATGTCCCTGAAGAAAAGGGATAGAAGAAGCTCGCCACTCTATTCGACAATGAGCGATGCCGGCAGTTCCACCGTGATCCGTGTCCCAAAGCCGGGCGAAGAACGGATCACCGCATGGCCGCCGAGAACGCTTGCCCGCTCGCGGATCCCGTTGAGTCCAAAGCGGTCGCTCTGGACCTTGCCGGGCTCGAAACCGACCCCTTCGTCCTGAACCTCGAGACGGATGTGGCCGTCCGCCTGAACCAAACGGACCTCGACCGTCTCGCTCTGGCTATATCGGGTCGCGTTCGTCAAACTTTCTTGGACAATTCGGAAGAGGGAATTTTCGGCCAACGGCTCCAGCCGCTTGAAGCGAACGTCACAGGAAAACCGAACTTGGGGCTTCTTGGGGGACTCTTGGGTCAAGGTCTGGATCGCAGCGATCACACCGGCGTCGTCCAGTTGCGGTGGGCGGAGGCCGGCAATCAGACGCCGGATCTCCAATAGTGCCTGAGAAAGCAACTCCCGCCCTTCGGCCAACGTCCGCTCAACCACATGGCGATCCTTGTCCAACATCTGATGACAGACCTCCAATTGCATGGAAGCCGCCGCCAAACGCTGGGCAGGGCCATCGTGAATTTCATAGGCGATCAGCCTTCGCTCACGCTCCTGAGCTTGGAGCAGATCGGCCAAGCGATTCCGTTGCAGGAGGAGCCGTTCCTCCGATTTTTTACGATCCGTTATGTCATAAACAATACAGAGATTTCGCGACTTCGAATCTTGATCGAGATAACTGATCGTTACCTCGGCCCAATAGGTTTCCCCATTTTTTCGCTTGCAAAGGCACTCGAATACGCTATAAAACTTGCCTTCCTTTTGGGAAGCACCGGCCCGCTTGAGAATTTGCTGCACTTTCTGATGCGTGCATTCCGACGTTTCGCAAATCAAATCCGTAAGGGTCAGCTCCCGGGTCTCTTCGGCAGTATAGCCAAAAATCGCTTCAAACTGCTCGTTGGTTTCAAGAAGGCGACCCGTGCGGAGCTCGGTAATCAAAACCGGCTGCAGGGCCGAGCCCATCGTGTTCCGCAACGTCTCTTCCGAATGGCGGATCGCTTCGCTCTCCTTCTTGCGCTCGGTAATATCGTTCCCAACCGCAAGAACCTCGACCAAATTGCCCTGGGCATCGCGGATCGCTTGATTCCGCCAGGCAATCCATACCCGCGTTCCATCTCGACGCAAGTTTTCATGGATATTGGACTCGATCTGCTCCGGATTTTTTAACCCTTGAGAAAGCCTCGTAAACAGATCCTGTCCCGATTGATCATACTGCGGGACAATGTTGTTGAAGACCGAACTGCCAATCAATTCCTCCGCAGTGTAGCCGAAAAAGTCACATGCGAATTGATTGGCAAATTGGACCTCTCCCTCGGGCGTCAAGACAAGAATAATGCTGTTGACCGTCTGAACCAATTCGCAATAGGGACAGTAGCAATTATCGGGGTCTGTGGCATAATGCCCTCCCTCCGAAGCATGCTCGTCAAAAGATCGCGAATTCAGTCGAGAATATGGGTCCATGGCATCAAACGAACTCGACAAAAAGTCAAGTTTCCTTGCTAAAACAACGTCTTTATTTCACTTCTATTCCGACTCGAATAGAGACAAAAACAACAAGACAAACACCACCCAAAATGTCTTTATGACGACCAAATAAGTCGCCTGGAATACTACTCCATCAGCACAATTCAATCTAAAAAATTTTCTGAACTATTTTATTTCGACTCCATCCGGTAGAGTTAAACCAACTTCCCCCTTTTGACAGGTTTTTTGGGGTGAAATTGTAACTTTCTAAAAAAGTCTAGCTCTTTTTGGTTGTCTGGTCAACACCCCTAGATGGGGCTGATTTTTCAGAGTACCCCAAACATACTATCGTGGTATCTAGATCGTCAATAAGTCATTGAAAATAAAGAGGTTTTGGAAAATCTATCGCCCAAAAAACCAGGATTCCATCAATAGAATCCAACAATTTAAACCACCAAGTCACCTTACTGGTATACTACCCCGCAGGCGTGGCTGTCGTTAATCTTTAACAAGTTACTTACTTACCTTTCTTGCTCCCTATTTTCTCATTCCCTATCCCACAAACCGTACAATTTCCCTTATTTACGCCTTTCAACAGCTATCTAAAAATCCTCGCTCTCCACCCTCAAACGCCGACAAACCGTCTTCTTGGCCATACCCACCTCTGACTATATATCTCTGGCACTGATCTCCCCTTCCGGCCACAAAATCCCTGCATATTTAGTCCACATCTCACTATAACAATAATGAGGGGCAAGTATTGCACCTATTGTGTTGCTTGACTTTACGAATCGGCCGTTATGATTAAATGGACGCCGATGATGAGAAGCAACACGTTGTCTTTTGTACATCCGGTAATGATGCCATGATGCACAAAAACAACCTCACAAAAAATCACAAGGGCATGGGTGCTAGTGCCAAATCGGGCCATAATGTCTTTATTGACATGGATTTACAGCTACACCTTGCGAGATATCCGGGAGTTTGGCACCGCATGTGCACTCAAAACTTCTCCTGTAAGGCCCTGTTGATTTGATGTTGAGGAACCGATCGTGACAAAAGCAGCTTCCAAAACGCCCCTCGTCGCCGACGACGCTACGAAAACCCAAGACCAAGATCATCTTTTAGTAACGGATGATCAAGAAACGTCCAGTTCCAAAACCATCCGGGACGACGTTCTCCTCGATGACGACGAAGAGGTCATCGATTCGGAGACCGATCTCGACGACGATGAGGTCGAGATCCTGGAAGAGCACGGAACCAAGACGGGTAGCGCCACGCAGATCGACGACCCGATCCGTATCTATCTCATGCAGATGGGCGAGATGCCCCTGCTCGGCCGCCAGGAAGAAATTACGGCAGCCAAGGAAATCGAACGTGCTCGGCTGAACTATCGCCGCAGCATGTTGGCCACCGACTACGTCCTCCAAGGCGCGGTCGATCTGCTCAAGAAAATCCGCGACGGTAAGCTCCGCCTGGACCGCACCATCGAAGTGTCGGTCACGAATCTCCGGGAAAAGCAGCGGATTCTCCGTCTTTTGGCCCCCAATCTCGACACCCTCGAAAACCTGATGCTTGCGAATCGCAACGATTTTGCCCTGGCCGTTACGAAAGGGCCCGCCACGCAAAAAGAGCGCCACGAAGCGTGGCAGCGGATCGTCCGACGTCGTCAGAAGATGGTCCGGCTGGTCGAGGAATTCGGTCTGCGAACCAACCGCTTGACCCCGATCGTCGAAAAATCTCGCCAGATCGCCAACCGAATGGACGACCTCTTCGCCCAGCTCGAAGAACTGTGTCGTTTCCCCAATACCGAAGCCCAGATCGTCGAAGTTCGCAAGGAACTGCACTACTTGATGCGGATCACGCTCGACTCGCGAGCGACCTTGCGACGCCGGATCGACATGATCGACGTAGCCCAGCGTGTATACGAAGCGGCCCGACGCCGGCTCTCCTCGGGCAACCTGCGTCTGGTGGTCTCGATCGCCAAACGCTATCGCAACCGGGGTTTGAGCTTCCTCGATCTGATCCAAGAAGGAAACACCGGCCTTATGCGGGCGGTGGAAAAGTTTGAACATCGTCGCGGTTACAAGTTCTCGACCTACGCGACCTGGTGGATCCGACAAGCGATCACCCGTGCGATCGCCGATCAGAGCCGCACGATCCGCGTTCCGGTCCACATGATCGAAACGATGAGCAAGGTCCGAATCGTCACGCGAGAACTCGTGCAAGAGAACGGTTACGAGCCGACCGTCGAGCAGATGGCCGAGGCGGCCGGTCTGACGGTCGAAGAAGCCCGCTGTGCGATGCAGATGGCCCATCAACCGCTCTCGCTCGACCAGCCGGTGGGCGACCATGACGACAGTTTCTTTGGCGAGTTCCTCCGCGACCATCGCGAAGAAGACCCGCTGCAAGACATGAACAACGACCTGCTGAAGACCCAAATCGCAGCTGTCCTCAGTGCGTTGACCTATCGCGAACGCGAGATCATCCGCCTCCGCTACGGCTTGGCCGACGGTTATACCTATACGCTTGAAGAAGTGGGCAAGATCTTTTCGGTCACGCGAGAACGCGTCCGCCAGATCGAAGCCAAAGCGGTCCGGAAGCTGCAACATCCGGTCCGATCGAAACAACTTTCCGGCTTTCTGGACCTCCCGGTCCTTCCGATCGACGAAACCTCGCCGAACGGAACCCCTATGGAAAGCTACCCTCAGTAGTCCCTCCACCTTTCACTAGAACCCTCCCTCAACATAAGGAACCGAGAAGCAGGCAATTCGGGCCCTCCCACAAAAACGCACTTCCCCCAAGTGCATCACACCGCTCGAGTCGAGAGATTTTTCCTCCTTTTCTCTCGGTTCGGGCGGTTTTTTATGCAACCCGAAAAATATCGCTTCCCTCTTGCTGTTTTCATTCGATTCCCTTATAAAAAACGACAGATCTTATTGGAATCGGTTTTGGCTTAAGAAATCGTTTCTGCTAATTTTTGCTTGCCCAAACCTCCGCCTGCAATCATAACGCCTATTGAAGGAGTGTTCGTTTGTCCGAATCGAATTCCACACCACCGTCCCAAGTTTCTTCTTCCGCCGACAAAACCACCGCGGATACGATCGAAGAAAAACCGGCTGATAAAAATCCCTGGTGGAAATCGATCGGGCCGGCATTGATTACCGCGTGCGTTGTCTTCGGCCCCGGCAGTTTGGTCATCAGCTCGAAGGTCGGAGCGACCTATGGTTACGAATTGCTTTGGCTATTGGTTCTCAACGGAATTCTAATGGGAACCTTCTTGACCATGGGTGCCCGAATCGGAGTGGTCGGTGGAGCAACCCCCTGCCAGTTGCTCGCCAAACACGCCAACCGACCGATAGCGTTTATCACCGGCCTGACCCTCTGTCTTGTTGCCACGGCATTCCAGTTTTCAAACAATCTGGCGGTTGCCCTGGCTGCCGGAGCATTCGCACCGGAACAAGCAGTCCTTTGGATCGTTATCGGGTTGAACGTCGCAATTGCCGTTTTTCTTTTCACCGCCAAACAAGTATACAAAGCGATGGAACGGATGATCAAGGTGATGGTCGGGGTGATTCTGATCTGCTTCCTTTTCAATCTCATCGCTGCCTTTATCAAAGAACAACCGGCTGCCATGTCGATTCTCGGCGGCTTTATACCGGGCGTGCCCGAAGATATCTCCTTTGGCCTGCCCAAAATCGCCGACGGCAAATTGGCAATGGATCCGATGGTCCTGATCGCATCACTGGTCGGAACCACTCTCAGCATCGCAGGCGCTTTTTTTCAAGGTAATCTGGTACGAGAAAGAAAATGGACCATCAACGATTACGAAGGGAGCATCGGTGACTCGATCGCCGGCGTGTGTGTCATCGTCGGTGTCAGTATGATCATCATGATGACTGCCGCAACCGTTCTGCTCGGTAATCCGGCCGACAACATCGGCGACCTGGCTCTTTCACTCCAACCATTGCTCGGAAATGCCGCCTACTGGATCTTCTGTATCGGTCTGGTTGCGGTAGCGATCAATCCCTTCATGATCAATGCGATCATCGGGGGCACGATCCTGGCCGATGCCGCTGGAACCAAAGCCGGTATCAGTGACCGATTGCCTCGAATCTTCACCATCATCGTCATGACAATCGGCATGGGCATCGCCCTAAAAGCAATGCAATCTGGAGCAAAACCGGTCAATCTCATGATCCTTGGCCAAGCACTCACCGTTATCGGCAACCCGTTGATGGCCGCTTCGCTACTCTGGCTGGCCAACAATAAAAAAATCATGGGCGAGCGTCGCAACGGTTGGCTTGCCAATACCCTCGGAGGTATCGGCTTTTTGGTAGTCCTTCTTCTGGCAATTCGAGTACTGATAATTGTCGTGCTGAAGATCAAACTGGCCATGGGTGCCTGAAATATAGGTGCGTCTCGACGCACCCTACAAGCTTCGCCCGAGCACTCGGCTTGGGTTGCGCGAGACGAGGCGGTTGATCTGGTCGGCGGAAAGGTCGAGCTGGTCGCGGAGTAGAGCGATCATCTTCGGCATCGTGGCGGTCGAGCCGACAAAGTGGGAGCGGTCCGCCGAGTAGGCGATCCCGTCGTCGCCGATGTCGACGGTCTGGCCGCCCAGCGTATACCGCCCCGGCCCCAGGCGGGCCGCCGCGATGGCATCGGTTACGACGACCGTTCGATCGGTGCCGGCCAGTTGGAGATAGTTTTTCAGCGTAGCCGCCGGGACATGGACCCCGTCGGCGATGAAACTGATCGTCAAACGGTCGGAAAGGCTCAACGCCCGCTGGATGATGTTGTCGTGGCGGTGCATGTCGCGTGGGCAGCCGTTGCCCAGATGGGTAAACATCGACAGCCCGGCGTCGATGGCGGCCCGAAGCTCGTTGAGGCTCGGATCGCAATGCCCGGCCGCGACCGAAATCTGCTGATCGGCCAGCCACCGGATCGTCTTCATGCCCGGGTCTCGCTCGGGGGCAAGCGTGACGAGCCGCGTCAGACCGTCGCCCGCGTCGAGGAGTCGCTTCATCAAGTCGACGTCGCCCGGCAGCACGTCCGCGACCGGATGGGCTCCGACGTAGCCGGGCGTTTCGTTGATAAACGGCCCTTCGATATGCAGCCCCCACACAACCTCTCGCACGAGCGGGTCCGTTCGGCAAATCTCGGCAATCCGCCCCAGACGGGCGACCATCTTCGAGAGCTCCGCCGTGATGATCGTCGGCAGGACTCCGACCACGCCATCCTCACGTAGCTTCTCGCACGCCAGGTGAAGCTGCTCGGCGGAAAGATCGTCGGCATTGAAATCCACCCCGGCATAGCCGTTCACTTGCAAATCAACACAACGTGGCTCATGACTCGACATACAAACAACCTTTTGTAACAACTGTCAATTTCGAAGTTTAGCGGTCGAACGGAGTTAGACGTGTTTCATTTATCGGTAGTAAAAC
>JASFHG010000033.1:0-13938 GCA_050123355.1 Planctomycetia bacterium | reverse complement strand
TCGATACGCCGGAGACCGTCAAAAAAAATCACCCGGTCGAACCGTGGGGGCCCGAAGCGACCGCCTTCACTCGCGAGCGTATCACCAACGCCGGGTATGAAGTCCGACTCGAATTCGACCGCGAGCGGAAAGATCACTACGGCCGGTTCCTCGCCTACGTTTGGATCGGCGACGAAATGCTCAACGAGGAGCTCCTGCGAGCCGGCCTGGGAAAATTCTTGCCCCAATTCCCCTACTCCGCTTCCAAAAAACGCCTTTTCCTCAAGGCCGAGCAAGAGGCCCAAGACGCCCAATGCGGCATCTGGTCAAACTGAAAAATGAAGCTCTCTTTCTCCGAACGTCTCTACCTCAAGCCCCCCGGGGGGATAGACAAAAAATAACGAATATCGTATACAAAGGGCTGATAGATTAGGCATATTTTCACAATTTTTTTCGTTTGAACATCATAATGAATCTCTTTGAACCCCTCGCACTCGAAGCATACCACGCCCTCACACCCGAAGAATTGACCCGACGGATCCAAGCGGTCCGCGACCGGCTCGGCTCGAAACTCGTGATCCTCGGTCACCATTACCAGCGTGACGAAGTGATCGCGATGGCCGACCTGCGCGGGGACAGTTTCCAGTTGAGCAAAATGGTCGCCGAAAGTGAAGCGTGCGAAACGATCGTCTTCTGCGGGGTCCATTTCATGGCCGAGACGGCCGACATCCTTGCGAACCGGCCGGAGCGACTCGCGCAACGGGCCGGAAAACGGGTCCCGGTTATCCTGCCGGATCTCGAAGCAGGCTGCTCGATGGCCGATATGGCGGACGATGAGCAAGTCGAAGCGTGTTGGGAACAACTGGCCGAGGTGATCGACATCAACGAGGTGACGCCGGTGACTTATGTCAACTCGACGGCCGCGCTGAAGGCGTTCTGCGGTCGGCACGGCGGGATCGTCTGTACCTCGTCGAACGCCCGCCAGGTCCTCGAATGGGCCATGGCCCAGCGCCCGCGAGTCCTCTTCTTCCCCGATCAGCATCTCGGGCGGAACACGGCTTTGACGATGGGTATCCCTGTCGAAGCGATGCCGGTCTGGGACCCGGCCGCCGGTCCGCTGGGCGGCAACACGGCCGAGCAACTCCGCGACGGTCGCGTTTACCTCTGGCAAGGCTACTGCGACGTCCATCAAAAATTCCTGCCGGAGCATGTCGACCAACTCCGCCGCGAAACGCCCGACGTCCGCGTGATCGTCCATCCGGAATGCATGCGAGAGGTCGTTGATCCGGCGAATCTTTCCGGCTCGACGGGCAAGATCATCACCGAAGTCGAAGCCGCCTCGGCCGGTACGAAATGGGCCATCGGCACCGAGGTCCACCTGGTGGACCGCCTCAAACAAGAGCATCCCGAACAAGAGATCCAACTCCTCGGCCAGGCCGATAGCCTCTGCCCGACGATGGACCGGATCAACTTGGCGAACCTCTGCTGGTCACTCGAACACCTGGCCGCCGGCAATCCGGTCAACATCATCCGCGTCGACGACGAAACGGCCCGCGATGCACTGACCGCACTGGAGCGGATGCTGGAAGTGGCTTAAACGTTTTGAACCAAAACCGTTTAGCGGTCGAACGGAATTCGACGCTTTTATAATGCGTTAAATAACCAACTTGCACCAGTGACCAACGGGAACGGGTTCCCAAATGGTGCGGTAGCACCAATTAAAAAACGTCGAATTCCGTTCGACCGCTAAACGGGCAACACACAAACCATGAACCCGAAATGCCCTCAACTCGACTTCATCAAAGCGGTATCGCTGGTGCTGCTTCTCGCGGCCGGTGCGTCGGCGCAGGTCCGGGTGGATGCGGCCGATCAGCGGGTGGTGGGCGAGCTGCGGCGGGTCGAGTCGTTGATGGCCGAGCAGCAGTGGGACGAAGCGGTCGAGACGATCCGGCGACTCGACGGGAACGATCGACGACGACTCTATCAAATCGACAAGTGGCGGTACGTGCCCGTCGGGCAATATACTCAAGCACTGCTCAGCCAACTCCCCGAAAAAGCACTCAAGCGGTATCGTCAGCAGGTCGACCCGGCCGCAAAGCAAGATTACCTGGCCGGCCGCTTCGAGCGCGTGGTGCGTGAGGCCTACGCGTCGAGCTATGCCGACGAAGCGCTGCTCGCGTTGGGAGAAAAGGCGCTTGCCGCAGGCGATGCCGATCGGGCGTATCGACTTTGGGAGCAGATCCTGCCGCCGCCGAAAGATACCACGACCAAAGATACCAATCGCACAAAACCGGGTTGGCCGGTGCTGCCGAAGAGTAATCTCGACCCGGCGGCCGTCCGTGCGCGGCTGATCCTCGCGTCGGTCCTCGGCGGCCATCTGGACCGCGCCCGGGCGGAGTTGGCCCGATTCGCCGAACTTCACCCCGAGGCTCGCGGTCGCTTCGCCGGTCAGGACGATGCCGATTATGCCGAAGTGCTCCAAGCCTTGCTTGACGAGCCACGCGAAAAAGGTGTCAGGAATCTTTTGCCGGAACAGCCCGGAGGGGGCTTCGCCCAAAAGATTCCTGACACCTTTTTCGCGTGGCCCACGTTTGCAGGCAACCCGACGAGGAACCGAACCGCCGAGCGGGCCGTCGATGCAAGTCGGATCGCATGGCAGCACAACCTGACGCCGCTTCGTCTCTCCTCTCCGAAACTCGGCTACGAACACGAGCCGCACCGCAAGGACCTCCGCCTCACCTATCACCCGGCAGTACGGCAGGACCAGATCTTCATCACCGGCGAGCACGCGATCCTCGGCTTCGATGCGAAGGAAGGCAAACCGCTCTGGGGAAGCGACGGGGTAATCTATCGCGAGATGAAAATCGAGCGTGAAGAAACTGCGTCGGATACAACCAACGAACCAAACCGGCTGCCGGAAGGGACGCTCGGCATCCCGCAGTTTACGACAACCCTGCGTGACGATCGGCTTTATGCACGGCTCGGAACACCGCTGACCAATCGTGCCGGCATGGCCATCGAAACGGAGGCTCTCGGCCGTGATACGATCGTCTGCCTGGACCTAAAGGCGGAAGGGCGGCTCGTCTGGCGGATCGAACCGGACGGAAAAGATTGGGCCTTCGACGGAACGCCGGTCGTCGACGGCAAGAACGTGTACGTCGCGATGCGTCGAGGAGGGATCCGGCCCGAGTCGCATGTCGCTTGCTTCGACGCGGCGAAAGGGACCATGCGTTGGCGCCAATTCGTCTGCTCGGCCACTACTCACTCCCGTCGCGGCCAGACGCCAGGCAGCCAGGCGGAGTGCACCCATAACCTGCTGACGCTCCACTCCGACTCCGATACGCTTTACTTCAACACGAACCTCGGCGCGGTCGCCTCGCTGGAAACCGAAACCGGCTCGATCCGTTGGCTGACACTTTATCCGGGCGGAAAAGGTGTCAGGAATCATTTGCCGGAACGGCCCGGCGGGGACTTCGTCCAAATGATTCCTGACACCTTTTCCGCAAGAACCTTGTGCCCGTGCGTCTACGATCGGGGCACGCTTTACGTCGCCCCGAGCGACTCGGCCGCAATCTTCGCGATCGACGCGTTCTCGGGCGAGCTGATCTGGTCGACCGGCAACCAGGCGGCCGACGCGGTCCACCTGCTCGGTACGCTCGGCGACCATCTCATCGCTTCGGGTAACCACCTCTACTGGATTGCCACCGTCGGCGAAAACCGCGGCCAGATCGTCCACCGCTTCCCCGACGGCGACCCGACGGCCACGTACGGTCGCGGCATCCTCGCCGAAGGACGGATCTACTGGCCCACCCAGTCGCGACTCTTTATCTTCGAAGGGAAAGAACTCGCCAAGACAATCGACCTCGTCCCGCTCGGCCTGACCGGCGGAAATCTGACGATCGTCGGCAAGCGGCTGCTGATCACGACCGATCGAGAAATCACGGAATTAGAGTAAAGCATCGCCACTTCTACACGCGTTCGTTAGCCGCTGAGCTTGCTCCGCGCTTTGGCACCAATTGAAACCGCGTTATGCTATCGTGTTGGGACGATTTCACCAAAACCGCCAGTCGTTTACTGTTGTATCGGCAAAGCGCGGACATAAAGTCACGCGGCTAACGAACGTGTAAACGATTGGAACGCGTTCACTCGTGAACGTTCCGACACTTTTCCATGTAGACCAGCTCGGTTTGATCGGTTTCGCGGGGAACTCGTTTGAACTCGCGGTAGCCGAGCTTCGTGTAGAAACGGAGATTACGCTCGTTCTTCTCGCTCGTGAAAAGTTCGAATCGGGCCGCGTCGGGGAATCGGGCCTCGACACGGTTCATGAGCTGGGCACCGAGGCCGCGATTCTGCAGGTCGGGATGGACGATCACACGGCTGATATAGCAAGTGCCGTCTTCGGGCATGGCTCGCGCCGAGGCGATGATCCGCGAGTCGACGACCGCCTTGAAAAAAACCTGACGCTCAAACTCGCGATGGATGTCCTCGAGCGTTTCGGTCAGCGGCGGGATCTGGAAATCGTGGCTCAGTTCGGCTCCGCACAGATAGGCGTGACGTTGCAGCGCGAGAATCTTCAGCGCATCGTCGATCGTCGCCTCGCTGATCGGCGGCAACGCCAACGGGCTATCGTGATCGTCCGGATTTTTGCACAGGGCGTGCTTCAATGACGGATCGAACGGGGAAGGTGGGGGAAGTTGCATCTTCAGTATGGAACCATATAGAAAAACGGGATCGTACTCGAAAGTTTCGCGCCGTCGGCCCTAGGTTCTTCACGAAACAACCGACTCGATACACAAACGGAAACCGGCTCCACTTCATGCATCAGAAAACGCACAAGACAAACTATCTGGCCAGCGAGTTCGGCATGGTAGGCATCGAAGTCGCCGGCCCCGTACGGAGACGACGGAGCTTTTCTCGAGCACGACTGAGCATCGGGCCAATACTGTTCTCGGACAGACCGACCGCGATACTGATCTCGTAATAACTCTTCCCCTCAAGATGATACATCCGTACAACCTGGGCCTCGGTCCCTTGCAGGTTCGCGAGCATCGCCTCGATTTCCTCGGCGTCTTCGATCCGTTGCTCGTTCGACACACCGGACGCGGGGATCTGGCCTTCTTTCTCGCCAAGAGGACCCTCGGCAAGGGAAGCGGCCGCCTTTCGGGCGAGAATCTCCTTCACCACGATACGACGCGAGACAACCGTCAAATAGGTCGCCAAGGAACACCGACCGCGAAAACGACGCAGCACGGCAAAATCGTCTTTGATCAGACGGAGAAAAACCTCGGCACAAAGATCATCGCAATCCTCGGCCGAGAGCCGGACACTGCGGGCACCCGCCGTATGGAGCGTCACATGGACCACGAGCCCCATGAACCGATCTACAAAGTTCTCCCACGCGCGAGGTTTCCCTTGCAAACAGCGTTGGAGCAGGTTTTTATCGATATCGGAAAGTGTCACGTGGATTCCTGTCGAAATGGGATCCTGTCAGGATCAGATTATACAATAAGTAAGGATGGAATCGAAAATTCGAGCCACCTTACACCTAGATTGTAGGCAAAAAGGAGCATTCTGGCAAGGGAAAAGTTCGCTCTTTAGCCACAATGAGGGGGTCGGGGGTCCATTTATTCGATAAATCTTGCCGGAATTGACGGCCCGGCAACCGGCTCCGCGGCTGAATGCTCGGCCAACCCTCTATTCGTCCAAATCGCACCATTATTGACCCGGCGCAAGCTACCATACCAGTAGTTTAGCCGCCGAACATCGTTCGGCACGTCTTTGCAATTTTTAACACGTCGGACGATGTCCGACGGCTAAACTAGTTTTACTCCCTTGCAAGCTGGACTGCCCGCTGGATGTAAATGAAGCCGGAGTAGATCGTCAAGACGATGGCACTCCAAGTCGAGAGGACGAAGACCCACCAGAGCCAAGCCGGGTAACCTTTCGCAAGAACCTCAAGCTGACCGTTGTCAAGATTCTTTACATCCATCGTATAAGTAATCGTGGAACCATCGACTGCCTTTTCGGCTGTTAAATCCGTGATCGTTGAAGAAGTCAAATCAACATGATAGGAAAGGATCAACATACCGGCCGCCACCAAAACGCATTGGAGCAGCATCTTCCACTTCCCGACCCACTTGGCCGAAAAATCCTTGCCCGACTGCTCGATGAATCCGCGTAGCGCGGTCACCAACAGCTCGCGACCGACGATCACGACCGCCATCCACGCACGGAACCCCCATGGGATCGTCTGCATGCCCGGTGCGGCCGCGAGGAAAATCACACCACCGCAGATAATCACCTTATCGGCAAACGGATCGAGGATCCGGCCAAGGGTCGTCACCATATCATACTTTCGGGCAAAATAGCCGTCGAGCCAATCGGTTCCCGCCGCGATAATGAAAAGCACGAACGAGGTCACATAAAAATCAAATGTGAGAAATGCAAACATCACGATCGAGAGCAGAATCCGTAACGTCGTGAGTTGGTTCGGCAAGTTGAGTGCGCCCGACGAGGCCAAAACGCCTTGTTCCTTTTGGGGATCGGTGTTCGACATGGTTGGTTCCTGTATAAAAAGTATCGTTTAGCGGTCGAACTTGTTCGACCGCTAAACCGTAAACTATAAAAAAACGGCGATTATCGCGGCTTCCCTACGGCGACCCCGATCAGATCATATCCTTCGGTGGCGACGATCTCGCATCGGACAATCTGGCCCGGGCGGAGCCGCTTGCTCGCCTGGTTATCCTGGCCGGTAACGTAGACCACCCCGTCCACATCGGGGGCATCCGCGGTGGTCCTACCAATATAGGCGTTTCCTTGTTCCGGAATATAACAGTCGAGAATCACATCCCACTGCCGGCCCACCTGACGCTGATTCCAAGCAAACGCCCGCTCTTGCTGAATTTGCATCAAAATCTCGTACCGCCGGAAAACCTCTTCCGGATCGACCTTCTCGTCCAGCTCCATGGCGGTCGTGCCGGACTCGTCGCTGTACGGGAAAACGCCAAGCCGCTCGAAATTCTCCTGCTCGACGAACGCCCGAAGCTCCTCGAACTGTTCCTCGGTCTCGCCCGGGAAGCCGGCGATCAACGTGGTCCGAAGCACGAGCCCCTTGATCTTCTCCCGCACGCGGGCAAGGATCGATTCGGTCTCGGCACGGGTGACATGCCGCCGCATCCGTCGGAGCACCTCGTCATTGATGTGCTGAAGCGGCAGATCGAGATAGGGTAAAATTTTCGAGCTGTTATTGATCCGATCGATCAGCCGGTCGGTCAACAGTTTTTCCGACGGATACAAGTACATCAGGCGGATCCACTCGATCCCCCTGATCTGGTCCAACTGGCCAAGCAGGCGGTCCAGCGACGGCTCGCCGTACAGGTCCAAGCCATAGTAGTTCGTATCCTGCGCCACGACGACCAACTCGCGGACACCATCGTCGACCAGCTCACGGGTCTCCTCGACACAGAGTTCGATCGGCTTGCTGCTGTAGGTGCCTCGTATCGACGGGATCGTGCAAAACGCACACGTCCGATCACACCCTTCGGCGATCCGCAGATAGGCGATATGGTCGGGCGTCACGCGAAGTCGGCCCGAGTCGCTCGGCGGTCGTTTCGGCTGGTCGTGAAAAACGATCCTCTCGGGAATCACTTTCGGGATGATCTCTTGCGAAGCGTTCGTCCGAGTCGCCTGATCCAGTCGCTTCAGCGCCCAACCGATCTCTTCGCGCGAAAAAACGCCGACGATCAGATCGATCTCGGGCACCGCGTCGAACAGGGCCTCCCGATCCCGCTCGGCCAGGCAGCCGGCGACGACGATCCCGCGGATATGCCCGGCCGTCTTCGCTTCAGCCAACTGCCGGATCACGTCGAGCGACTCCTGACGGGCCGATTCGATAAATCCGCACGTGTTGACCACCACGTAGTCCGCCTCTTCGACCCGATCGACGACCGCGTAGCCCTCCTCGTCGAGCAGCCCGAGGATCCGCTCGGAATCGATCAGGTTTTTTGGACAGCCCAAGCTGACAATCGCACAAGTGCCCACACCCCCCTCCGCCGAGGCAGTAGTGGCAGGTGGTTTCGTTGATTTTTGCGGATTCGTCACGTTCTTGAGCTCTCGCTTATAGTAATAATGGATAGGAAATCGGGCCGATCATGGTCTCAGATTCCCAAATTGTAGCCAAACGGGCCAATGTCACAAGGTCTAAAACCGGCGGTGGCAACAGACTTCCCCCCTTTCGTTTTCCCTCCGTGGCGAACAGAATGGTAAGCTTAAGTGTCTTAACATATTATATAGACATTCGGCGAGCCCGCAGGGGCTGTTTTTGAATAACCAAAACCGTCTGGAATAAATCGATGACCCTGAATATCCGACGTATCGATAGCCAAAAAGACGACCTCCGGGCCGAGATGGACCTCCTCCGCCAACGGCTCAGCCCGCGAGGCGACGTGGTCAGCCAGGAAGGTCGCAAGCGGACGATGGAGATCTTCGGCGAGGCGCTCACACCGGTCCAAGTCGTCGAGCGGATCCTCAAGGACGTCGCCGAAAAGGGGCTCGAAGCGGTCCTCGACTATACCCGGCGTATCGATCGGGCCGAACTGACCCCCGAGACGATCCGCGTCCCGGCCAAGGAGTTGGCCGACGCACACGCCATGGCCGACGTCGATTTCCTGGACGCGATCCGATCGATCCGCAAAAGGATCCAAGAATATCAGTCGACGATCCTCCACCAAGACATCCATCTGAAGCGGCATGGCGGATTCCTGGCCGAGTGGTATCGACCGCTGCGTCGTGTCGGGATCTGCGTGCCGGGCGGAGCGGCCGCATATCCGTCGACGGTCCTGATGACGGCGGTCCCGGCCCAAGTCGCCGGTGTCGAAGAGCTGGCCGTCGTCGCCCCCCCTACCCCGTTCGGTTCCTACAATCAAGACCTGTTGGCCACCTGCCACGAGTTGGGGATCACCGAAGTCTACCGGCTCGGCGGTGCACAGGCGGTCGGAGCGATGGCCTATGGTGTCGAGGGACTCCCGCGAGTGGACAAGATCGTCGGACCGGGGAACCTGTTCGTCGCCCTGGCCAAGCAACGGGTCTTCGGCCAGTGTGACATTGACTCGATCGCCGGGCCGAGCGAGGTGGTCGTGATCGTCGACGGCTCGACGAACGCTCGCTACACCGCCTACGACCTGATGGCCCAAGCGGAACACGCACCCGGTGCGAGTATCCTGATCGGCTGGGATGCCGACGTACTCGACGCGGCGGTCGACCAGATTGACAAGGAGCTCGGCAACGTCGAGCGTGGTCAACTGGCTCGTCAAAGCCTCGAAGAGTTCGGAGCGGTGATCCTCGCCAAAGACGAAGAGGAAGCGTGCGAGCTGACCGACCAGATCGCACCGGAGCACCTGCATATCGCGACCGAAAATGCAGAGGTGCTGGCTCGACAGATCCGAAACGCCGGCGCCATGTTTTTGGGCAACTACACACCCGTCGCGTTGGGCGACTACGCGGCCGGGCCGTCGCACGTCCTCCCGACCAGCGGCACGGCCCGTTTTGCACGCGGCCTGTCGTCGAACGACTTCCTCCGCCCCCACAGCGTCCTCTGCTTCGACCAGACCGGCCTGACCGAAATGGCCCGAGATGTCGAAATAATCGCCACGAAAGAAGGCCTGACCGCCCACCGCGAAAGCGTGACGATCCGAAAATCGAACGATTCGTAAACATGACCGTTAGCCGCGTGGACTTGTCCCGCGCTTTTGCATCCAATCGCAAACGGGTTCATATTTACGAGTTGGATAAATTCCAGAAAAACAAAAACGTGTCACTAATTGCACACAAAATCGCGGGGATAAACCCACGCGGCTAACGAACGATTTATCAAAAAAACATATAACTGGCACTTCAAACTTCACACTTCAAACTTCAAATGCCTTACTTCCGGCCGGAAATTAAAGCGATCGATGGATACACGCCGGGCGAGCAGCCCGCGGGCGACGACGTCGTGAAGCTCAACACGAACGAAAACCCCTATCGCATGTCCGAGATGGTCGAGCGAGCGATCGTCGACGCGGCTGCGCGTGGTCTCGAGAAATATCCGCAAGCGACCGCCGACACGTTCCGGCAACGAGCGGCCGAGGTGTTCGACATCCCCGGCCCCGACTGGGTACTGTGCGGCAACGGCAGCGACGATATTTTGACGATCGTCACCCGCACGCTCGTCGGTCAGGACCAACGGCTCCGGCTGCCCTACCCCAGCTACATCCTTTACAAAACGCTCGCCCAACTGCAGGGAGCGCGAAGCGAAGAGATCCACTTCCGCCCGGACTGGACGCTCGGCGAGGACTTCGCCCAAGGGGACGACTCGCTCCGACTCGTTTTCCTTCCCAACCCGAACAGTCCATCGGGCACGGTCGTCTCGCGAGAATCAATCCTCGAGTTGGCGGACCGGCTCCCCTGCCCTCTTTTGGTCGACGAGGCTTATGCCGATTTCGCCGAGTTCAATTGCCTGGACCTGGTCCAAGAAAACGAAAAGATCATGGTCTCGCGAACGCTCAGCAAGTCGTACGCCCTGGCCGGGCTGCGTTTTGGCTACCTGGTCGCGCAACCGCACATGATCGAACAGTTCATGAAGGTGAAAGACTCGTACAACTGCGACGCCCTGTCGATCGCCGGAGCAACGGCCGCGATCAACGACCAGGCATGGCTTGCCGAAAACCGCCAAAAAATCCTCGCCGGTCGCGATCGGCTCACGCGAGCACTCCGCTCGCTCGGCTTCGACGTGGTCGACTCGCAGGCAAACTTTGTCTGGGCCACCCATCCTTCGTTATCGTTACAACCGATTTTCAAACGCCTCAAACAAGACCGCGTCTTCGTCCGATACATGGTATATACAGAATGGGGGGAAGGTCTTCGGATCAGTGTCGGCACCGACGCCCAGTTGGACCGCTGCCTCGACCGACTCCGAGCGGCGATGTAATGTAGGGTGCGTCTGGACGCACCTTTTGATTGGTGCTGAACGCACCATTACCAAAATTCGCTTCCGTTGGGCGATAATATTCACATAAATTTTTTCCAAGGTGCGTCCAGACGCACCCTACAGCGAAACGAAACCACCAATGACACGCACCGCAAAAATTGAGCGAAACACGGCCGAGACCCAAATCACGCTCGAGGTCAACCTCGACGGCACCGGGCAGTCGACGATCGAGACCGGCGTGGGCTTCTTTGACCACATGCTCACGTTGCTGGCCAAGCATGCGGCGATCGATCTGAACATCAAAGCCAAAGGGGACCTCGACGTGGACCAACACCACACGGTCGAGGACACGGGAATCTGCCTCGGCCTGGCTTTTCGCGAAGCGCTCGGCGACAAGGCGGGCATCCGTCGCTATGGTCATTTTTCGCTCCCGATGGAAGAGACGCTGGTCGACGCCGCGATCGATTTTGGCGGTCGAATGTTTTTCGTTTACAACGCCGAAATGCCCAGCCCGAAAATCGGCGAGTTCGACAGCGAGCTGGTCGCCGACTTTTGGCAGGCCTTTTCAGCCAACTCGCTTTGCAACTTGCACATCAACCTGGCTTATGGCCGCAACACACACCACATCGCCGAAGGCATTTTCAAAGCGGCCGCCCGTGCGATTCGCATGGCACTCGAAGCCGACCCTCGCCAAACCGGCATCCCAAGCACCAAAGGCACCTTGTAAAACCGCAGACCACAGACGGAATGTCGAGTAATGGACCGGGGGCTTCGCTTTCCCCAAAAATGACGCTGGTGCAACAACACCAACGTACCTCAAAACCCAAAACTCCAATACAAGGTAGTTCACATGAATGAATGCACTACTTCGGCACCCGACGTCAGTCTGGTTGCCTACTGCGGACTATATTGTGGTGCATGCAGAATGTATCTGAACGATCGGTGCCCCGGCTGCTGCAACCACGAGATGGCAACCTGGTGCAAAGTTCGAACGTGCTGTATCAAAAACGATTTATCTTCCTGTGCCATGTGCGAGGAATTTGAAGACCCAAGAAAATGCAAGAAATTCAATAACTTTACCGCAAAACTTTTCGGCTTCCTCTTCCGTTCCGATCGAGCTGCCTGTATCCGCCAAATCCGCGAACTGGGCACCCACGGTCACGCTGAAAAAATGGCAAGAGAATGCCGCCATACCATAAAACGATAATCCCTGATGACCACCAACCCTTCTCCCAAGACGCATCCCGCCGCTTTGCCGCCGAAACAGCTCGAGCGTGAATGTCGGATGCGGGCACGACGTGATCAGGGGCCGGGCGGGCAACATCGGAACAAGGTCGAGACGGCCGTCGAGATCGAACATCTTCCCACCGGCGTAGTAGCCGAGGCGACCGAGCGACGCTCGCAAGCGGCCAACCGCCAGAAAGCACTCTTCCGACTCCGCATACGGCTGGCACTGGCAGTCCGAAGTGACCGTAGTGCTCCCTCCCCCAGCCCGCTCTGGAAATCGCGGTGCCGATCCGGTCGAATTCAAATCAACGCGGAACATGACGACTTTCCCGCAATGCTGGCCGAGGCGCTCGACGAGATCGTCGGTGCCGATTGGGAGATGAACGTCGCGGCCGAAGGGCTCGGCGTGAGTGTCTCGCAACTGGTCAAGCTGCTTAAGAAAGAACCTGCCGCTCTGGCGAAGGTGAACTCGATTCGGAAGGAGCGGGGACTTCGTCCGCTTTTGTAGTTCGGACGGTAAAACGTTCCAGCCGGGTTGGATCGATCGAGAAACCGCCCGATTCGACCTGATCGTCGCTGAACAGCCGCCGCAGAGACGCGGCCTGATCTTCCGGCTCGTTCCCCAACGACCGTCGTACATAAAACGGCTCGACCGACTCGGCCCCGGCGGATCGTCGCACATAAAACGGGCTCTTGCTCCGCGCGAACCGTTCTTCCGCCGCGAGGAGCCGTAGCTCGCGGATCTCTCGGTAAACCGCGACAATCTCGTCGACGTTATGATCGAACGTGTGCTCGAGCGCCAGGCGTCGGGCCGCCTTCCCCATCCGCTGTCGAATCTGGGGAGGCAACAACGCGCGGACATGCTCCAAAAGTGCCTCGTGATCTTTCGGGTCTTGAAGAACATGCCCTTCGACCCCATCGGTGATCAGTTCACCGGTGCCGTCTTGGACGCTCGTAATCACCGGCAGCTCGCTCGCCATCGCTTCGAGAACGACCAGGCTGCACGGATCGTAGAACGTCGGGTGGACATAAATATCGGCCGCCGCATAGAACGGGACCGTGTCTTCCACCGGCCCGACGAACGAGACTCGCGACCCGACCCCGAGCCGCTCGGCCATCCGCTGATACTGCCCGATCCGCTTCCCGCCGACCACCGCCAGATGCAACCGACGAGGATCGTTCCATCGAGCCATCATCCTCAAAAGCGTCGGGATCCCCTTCAGGCGGAAATTATGCGCGATCACCAAAAGCAGTGGCGTCTTGTTCGAGAGCCCCAGCCGTCGCCGGATCAATTTTCGATACTTCACACGATGGGCCGGCGTGAACCGGTCCGTATCGACACCGTTATAAATCAGCCGAATCTGATCCACCGGCACATGATGACGATCGATCAGGTCCGAGGCCACGCGGCGCGACAGGGCCATGTACAAACGGTCCGGGTCGGAGAACTGGCGAGTGGCCAACTGATCGAAATGCTTGTAACGGGGCGAGAACCAGTTGGAGAGCCGTTTCAACGGTCGCCAGAAACGGGGTGCCAGCAGCACGTTCCGCTCGGCCGTCACTCGCCGCGACCCGCTGTGCGGCTGGATCACGTCGCAGCACCAGCCGCAGCCCGTGTCGTGAACCACGTCCAGATCAAGTTGCACGATCTTCTCTTGGGCCGCCTGCGCGAAACCGAGTCGCGTGTCGGCATGTGGAAGTTGATGCGCAACGATCGGCATCGTCAACGTCTGGCTCCCGAACCGCCGCGCCAAAACGTGGACCTC
>JASFHG010000032.1:0-13950 GCA_050123355.1 Planctomycetia bacterium | reverse complement strand
AATAAAGAGCAAGACGTTTTGAAAGTTCTAATACAGCACTAGCAGGATCAAGTGCTGATGGAAAATGATCCGCCATACCTGAAACAGTAACTTTTACACCTGTTTTTTTGCCTTTTAACTCTTTCTTTTCACTAACCTCAAATCGCTTTAAATGTGAACGATGCCCTGTGATTTCAAATTTTTGTATTTTGCCGTTTTCTAAATATCGACTTGTCCACGTTACACTTGGCCCAAGCCCAAATGCCTTAAAACGCCCTTTTCCTGACTTACCATGTGGAATACGTCCTTTGGATGTCAAACGCATTTCTTTTTTCGCAGAACCTCCAAGTCCTCCGAATGCTTGCATATATTCATTATACTTGATTCCCATTCCATTATCTGTGACTTGGATTTTTGTCAAACCACCTATTTGATTAAACGTAAGCTTAACATCAACCTTAGTGGCATCAGCATCAAGACTATTCCATATCAATTCTTCAATAGCAATAATCGGATTTCGCAATTTTGCTAATGATTCAATATAATCTTCCTCAACCGAAATCTCAAATTCTGGCATTGTTCAACCCTTTTGGAATACTGACTAAGAGGAACTAGAATTCAAATTATATTTTAATAGCTACCACTTGCCATCTTTGATAGAAGGATATCTATAAAATAAGTTCACTATATAAATTCTATCTATTTTTACAAAACAATCAATTAGCCCCAAAAAGAGTGGTTTTCGCTATCGCCCCGCCGGGGCTTCTTATTTATTTCGCATCGTTTTCCGGGGGTTGAAACCCCCGGCTATATGCTAACGCCCCTTACGGGGCTTATAAAAAAATTAGCCGCCGAGCTTGTTCGGCGCTTGGAACTGAGAAAAACGGTTCAAGCGACGAGCAAGCTCGACGGCTAAGGGATGTCTACAAAGCGACGGGCTACTTTTACAAAGATCAATAAATTTTAGTCCTGGACCTGTGTTGTTTCACCACCATTGATCGTAACCATCTGGCGAAGCACCTCGACATCGGTTTCATCATTGACAGACTGCACGCTTCCATCGACCAATGCAAAGTTGACGATTCCCGGGTGGGCACTGGAGAACGGAAAGTGGTTCGGTAAAGTCTTCGTCGTCGGCTTTTCATTCAACCGAAGATTCGTAATTACCAGGGCGCTCTCATTACGACACGAATTCGTACTCCCGGCAACCCAAAAACGCAGCGAATCCCCACTTGCAACCTCGATCGTGGGGTCAATGAGATCACGATTATATTCTCCAACGGCATACGTATTAGACAGTCCGTCTGAAATGTCACGCACCGTCCGTTGCTCCGCCGTGCGATTGCCGGACGCAGTGAGCGCGGGGAACAGGCCATTTCTTATCGGGTTACGACCGATCCACGTCGTACTACAGTTGTCTACTTCCGTGGTATCAATTATCATACCGTTGGTCCCTTGATAGCACGTGCATGCGATTGGTACTCCCAACCCTTGCATACCATGGCGGTTATCTTCCACTGCGCTGTCGCCGGGAGAACTCGGGCAGATGTAGATGCCGACTACTTCTTTGGCAATAGCCAGAATTTCGTCAGCCGTCGGATTGCCGGCAAAGATTTTTGTTTCTATTTGGTCGTAGAGCACGGCTTCTTCGAGATAAGGGAAAATTTCGACAAAGAGCCCTATGCGTAAATTCGGCAAGTCACCCATGCGATCCGCAACGCCATGAGGAAACTTGTCATTGTGCGCAGTCGCATGATTTTGGAGAGCCAGCCCGATCTGTTTCAGGTTGCTTTGACAGGACATGCGGCGGGCGGCTTCGCGGGCGGCCTGGATCGCCGGCAGGAGCAGAGCAATCAAGATACCGATGATTGCGATAACCACTAAAAGTTCGACCAGGGTGAAGGCGCATCGCCGTGGTTGTTTCATTGTCAAGGCATTATGCCCCTTTGCAAAATAGAAGCGACGCATTGTTTGAGTCTCCTTCAATTCTTTGCTTGTGGTAATATCTCCCTTTGCCCCTTTCCACAAGGCGTAACAAAGATGTTCGCATTTTCCAACGCCGGAAAGCTTCCAGCGCAGACGACCAAAATTGCCCCTCGTAATTGACGGTTGTGCATCAAAGGTATTGCATCCCCGTGATACAAAACAAGTGTCGAAAAACCGTTAAAGAATATCCTTTTGGAGACCGGCTTGTATCGCGAAAAAAAGGTTCTCTTGTGCCGAACAAGGAGGGATCTCTTCAACGAAAAACCTACCCCTATTCCACATCTACTTGCCAAGGCAATTCATAAAACAGAAACAGCGGGCAAAAAGACATCGCCCTTATCCCCAAACACTCACCACCTCTTTTTTTAATAAACCCAACCAAACAAGTCAAGCTGTAAGCGTAAGCATGAGGCTATTCTTGAGGTCTGGGAACAGACGCGTGTGCGATCGCACAACAATCATGAAATACATCACAATAAATATTCAATCATCCCGGCTATACAAAAACAAAAAATTAGCCGCCGAGCTTGTTCGGCGCTTGGAACTGAGAGAAACGGTTCAAGCGACGAGCAAGCTCGACGGCTAAAATATTATCAAACGGTGGATCGCACCTTGGTGCGGAAGCACCTATCAAGAAACTTCGTCCAGCATCACCGGGCGGCGTTCGTTCGCGGAGATGAGAGCCGCTTCCAGGACGCGTTGGGTGTTGTAGGCGTCTTCGAAGTCGGGGATCGGGACGGTCGGTTCTTCACCGGCAAGGACGCGGCAGATGTCGTATGCCTGGTTGACGAAACCGTGCTCGTAGCCGATCACGTGGGCGTCGGGCCACCAGTTGCCGACGTACGGGTGCGACGCACCGTTGGTCACCATGATGTTCGTCCAACCTTGCACCGGCCGCGGGAGAGTCGCGTCGTAGAAGTCCAGCTCGTTCATCCGCTCGAAGTCGAACCGGATCGAGCCCTTCGTGCCGTTGATCTCGAAACCGTTGCGGTTAAAGTTACCGGTCGCCTGCCGGGCCGCCTCGTAGGTCGCGACCGCGCCGCCTGCAAATCGGGCGAGGAACAGGACCGTATCGTCGACCGTCACGTCGCCATACTCGTCGGTGCTCTGCAGGCCCTCGGTGATCCCGCCCGCCACGACGCCGGTCATCCGCTTCCGCTTCTTGATGAACGTCTCGGCAATCGCACCGGAGACCTCAGTGATCTCCTGGCCCGTCACGAATCGAGTCATGTCGACCAGGTGGGCGTTCAAATCACCATGCGCCCCGGAGCCGGCCCATTCTTTCTCGAACCGCCACGCCAGCGGGACCGACTCGTCGGCCCAATCTTGGAGGTAGGACGCACGGACGTGCCGGATGTCGCCGATCTTCCCCTCTTTGACCAACTGGTGGGCAAAGGCGACCGCCGGGCAGCGGCGATAGTTGAACCAGACAAACGTCTTCACGCCCGCCTTCTTGGCTGCTTCGACCAGTTGTCGCGACTCTTCGAGCGTGGCCGAGAGCGGCTTTTCGCAGGAGACCGGCTTGCCGGCTGCGATCGCAGCCAGGGCAGGGGGGGCGTGCATGAAGTTGGGCGTGACGATATCGACCAGCCCGATCTCGGGCGAGTTGACCGTCGCCTCCCAATCGGTCGACGCGTTCTGCCAGCCCCAATTTTCCGCAAATACCTGGGGATTCTCGGCTTCCTGCCCGAAAACCGTATGCATCACCGGCTTGACCGGCGGCTTGAAGAACTTCCCGACCTGTCCCCACGCGTTCGAGTGAGAGCGTCCCATAAAACCTTGGCCGATCATCGCTACATTGAGTGTTTGCACCACAAGTGCCTCCTTTTCGAGCTAAAGACAGAAATATCGCCTGGGCCTCATTGGGCCCTCACTTATCCAATAGACCCCCATTTATAAAGATGATCCGGCGATTTTGCAACTAGCCGGGCTCCGGAAGGCAACTTGGACTGGATCTTGCAAACTGAAAGTAAATTCCTTCGCATTTTCTCTACCCCAACAATCAAAGTTGCCCCACCTAACCGCAGCCAAAAAACCATAAGCTATTGGAATCCAATAACTTAAAGAAAACCGCAAGCCACACTGACCGAATATTCATCCGGAACCAGGGTATTGACAAAAATGCATTTGACGGTTATTACTAAGGTTATGGTAGTTAGCTCTATGATGGGAGTTGTATATTTTTCCCTAGCTGCTAAACCGCCGGAACATATTCTTTTTTCTTAAAAGATAACGTAATAATTTGCCATTTTTGTTGAGAGACGCCTCTGGGGTGGTGGCAACTCTTTTTCCCCTACATTTTTTATTGGAGGAGAGTTTAAATGCGAAACACCCTTTTATTTTCTTGTATTATCGTGGCAATGCTTGCCGTGCCGTGCCACGCGATCGTATTGAGTGACGTTCGGCTTGATATGGATGCACCGTATGATCCATCTGGTCCAAACGACTTTAATTACTCAAGCGTTTTTCCCAATACTAAAAACGTGATTTGGGCTACGGCAGACACTTCGCTTACTGATTCCGGTAAAGACAAAGTCAATGCTCACGGCCATTTCATTATTGACTTCACGTATAACTTTGTTCCGCAAGGAAGCAATAATTATATTGCCGACTTACAGAAACTCGACATGATCCGAAATTGGCCTGAGGAAGATCCCCCCGTATCCCGACCTGGTGGCCAGTTCTGGATTGGTCAACAAGGTAATTCCAGCGATGAAGAATCGGTTTATTTTTTCCTTGATGGATTTTTATTCATTGATGGAGAAGCAGAGAGTGATTATCTGGCAGGAACTTTCAACACTGATGGAGGGAATGCTCTCCCTGTCAATGAATATGATTCGGTCAATCCTTACAGCCAAACAGCCGAAACCAAAAGTTTTTATACCGAGTACAATGGTGACATAAGACAAAAAGCAGTTGTCTATGAAGGAACAATAAGCATCGACTATCCGGGAGGCAGCTATAGCCAAACCTTCACGGATGCGAGCATGAGTACTCGCGCCGTCGGTAGCGCGGAAGGAGGACTGGGATATCTCACGACCACACTCATTGGCCAGTCTGGCTTCGACTATACTTTCAAGGTAGAAATTGAGCTTCCTTTAGAAGTCGTCATAGCTGATGACACTCCTATTACCTATAGTGTAGAAGCTCAAGCCAATGTCGTCGCCGAAGGCACCTTCACCCAAACGATCATCCCAGGCGACGCCAACTGGGACGGCAAAGTCGACGCTTCCGACGCCACCATTCTCGCAGGCAACTGGCAATACAATGGCATTGGTAGCGAAGTACAAGATGCTACCTGGGAAATGGGCGATTTCAATGGTGACAACCGCATCAATGCTTCGGACGCCACGATCCTCGCGAGCAACTGGGGAGTTGATACAACGGTCACATCCGTGCCCGAACCGGGGACCGTGGTTTTGCTGTTGAGCGCTTTGGCCGGCTTGGCGTTGATTTGGCGTCGCCGCTAGGATTGTAATAAGCGACGGGCAGGCCCGTCGGCTAAAAGAGAAAGAACAAGCCCGTCTTGTGATGAAAACAAGGCGGGCTTTTTTATGCGCTAGACCGCACCGGGACCGCGAGCCCCGTCGGAAATCAAGACCGTTTCTTCCATCGGCATGACGAAAATATTGCCGTCGCCACTGGCCCCTTCTGATCCGGTACGGGCGATGTGCGAGATGGTCTCGATCGTCCGCTCCAAGAAATCATCGTTGACGACAATCTCCAACGCCACCTTGCGATAGACGGTCGACGGCGGCGTCTCGCCACGATACTTCTCAAGCCTTGCCCGCGGACGACCAAACGCCTGGCCATCACAAACGGTCATCCGAAGCACTTCGATTTTCTCGAGCGCCTCGCGGACCGCGTCCAGTTTCGGTGGTTGAATAACAGCAACAATAAGCTTCATTTTTTCACCAATCCCCGCAAGACACTCAGGTTGACAACATCCCAATTTTGGCCGTTTTCTTCGCCTTTGGGAGTCTCCAGGTACATGGGGATTTTATGAAAACGGCGGTCGTTCATCAAGTGGCGAAACGGCTCGATCCCCAAAGAGCCGTGTCCGATATGGGCATGGCGGTCGACGTGCGAGTCAAAATCACGGAGACTGTCGTTGAGGTGGAAGGCCTTCAGGCGATCCAGGCCGATCACTTTATCGAAGTGTTCGAAGGTCGCCAAATATTCCTCATGCTCGATCAACGGGTAGCCGGCGGCGAAAATATGGCATGTATCGAGACAGACCCCCAGCCGGTCCGGCTCGGCGACCCCGTCGAGCATCGCGGCCAGTTGCTCGAACGTATGGCCCAAGTTGGTCCCCTGCCCGGCAGTCGTCTCGAGCAGACACATAGCCGCGAGGTCTTCGGTCTGCTGGTGGATAATGTCCAGAGCCTCGACCACCCGCGCGATACCGGACGCTTCGTCCGAGGTGGTGTAAGAGCCGGGGTGCGTCACCACATAGGGCACCCCCAGCAAATCCGCTCGTTGCAGTTCTTCGATAAAAGCGTCGATCGATTTTTTCCAGAGCGTATCGTCCGGCGAGGCAAGGTTGATAAGGTACGAATCGTGGATAATCGGATGGGCGATGCCGTGCGTTTCAAGAGCCTCGGCAAAAAGCTGGGCGTCTTTTTCGGCCAGCGGCTTGGCACGCCACTGGTTATTATTCTTCGAGAAGAGCTGGACACAATCGCATCCGACTTCCGCCGCCCGCTCGACAGCCTTGTGACATCCGCCCGAAATGGACATGTGAGCGCCAAGTATCGGCATGGTTCTCTCCGTAGTTGCGTCGTTCATTTCATCCATTATTCGCCGTCTGCCACCTTGGGGCAAGCCCCACCATCGGCAGATGTCGTCCGAACCAGTGACCCATCATAGGCAGCCGCGATTTTTTCGCCCGGCTGCACTACCAGGAAATCCGATTCCTCCCAAGGGCCATCGACCAGACGACGGAGCAAGCCAAGATCGCCTTGAACTTTTTCGAACTTCCAGCCTTTTTCCTTGGCTTCCTCTTGGGCATGACGCTCAAAACGGTCGTCCGGCTCGACGCCCATCTCGATGAAGGTGATCTGCTGATAATTTCGCCGCATCGCCTCGAACTCACCTCGCAAAAACCGGGCGTTTTCCTCGCCATATTTTTCGACAAGTTCTTCATGAGACTTCGTGGCCCCGATCTGATCCTCGACAGTCTCCAGCCCGAACTGATCGATATCGTTCCCCCGTTCGATCCAGCCGGACGTATGGAAATAGACTCCCGGATGCGAGTGGAAATAATCTTCGTACCGTTTTTGATTGCCGAGGAAAAGTGTGATACAATCGTGCGCCCGAGGCACCACCAGTGGGACCGTTTTTGCCGCGAGGCCGACGATCCCGTTACTACAAAGAGCATAGCCCAGCAGAATGGCATCATAGCAATCCGCATCAACCGCAGCGATCACTTCGGCCAGATGGTCGTGCATCTTTTCGGCCCCGATATCATGGAGCCCCTTCGGCATGAAATGCACGTCGATCTGATTGATCGAGCGTGCAACCACCTCGCACACCTCTCGGTACAGAATCTCGCAAGCTATTAATTTCAGTCGCATATTTAAAAGTTTGAAGTGTGAAGTGTGAAATGTGAAGTGTGAAATTTTAGCCGTCGAACTTGCTCGTCGCTCTGAAATGCAAAAGGTGAAAGGTAATTCAAAATGTGAAGCAACGAGGTTTCTGTTTTTCAAACTTCTAACTTCACACTTCAAACTTCCTCCGGGTCGGTTCCCTCGGCGAGGAAGCGGTAGCCTGCGTCGCGGATCGTCAAAAAATGGCGTGGATTGGAAGGATCCGGCTCGAAAATTTTACGTAGCCGGCGAATAAACTGGTCGGGGGCACGGGTATTGACCGTCCCTTGCATCTCCCAGACGTTTTCCAGCAATTCATAACGTGGAATGACTCGCCCTTCATTTTCGAGAAAATAACGAAGCAACCGCATCTCGAGTTGCGTCAACCGGACCGGTTCTCCGCGAACTGTCACCTCGTAGGTATTGAAATCGATCGTCGCATCGGCAAACTGCCGAATCATCGGCAAGGCTTCCGACTCGTTTTGTGCTCGACGGCTTTGCAATCGCATTAAACCTCGAACCCGACTGATGAATTCGTCGAGGTCAAACGGCTTCATCATATACTGATCAGCGCCAACGTCGAACCCGCGGGCACGGTCCTCCGGCAAGGTCCGAGCACTGAGAACCAAGATCGGCATATTGTAACCGCCGTCCCGGAGCGACTCGCAGACCGAATAGCCACTCATGCCCGGCAACATGATATCGAGAATCACCAGATCGATTTTCGATTTCTCGACAACACGCAGCGCAGACGGGCCTTCCTCGACCACGGACACCCGAAACCCTTCGGCCTCGAGATTATACTTAATCCCGCTCGCCAGATGGGCTTCGTCTTCTACGACCAAAATATGTTTCGTTGTTATTTCCACCATGATTTTTGGTAAATGTCACTATCCGACCCGGTGCCATCACACCTACCAAGGACTTAGGGCCTATCCGAAAAACCGGGACTGGCTCCCTTTTTCAGGTGCCTGTCCCGGTTTTGGGATAAGCACTTAGGGCTTTCTCTCGCAAATATTCACAACCGCCCCCCCTCAATAGGCGGATTTTACCCCAAAAGCCGGTTTCTTTCAATTCTGGATCCATTAATTTTGCCCTAACCTTTGTCCAGTAAGGCAGAAATAGCGAAAAAACGTTGACCCAAACGGCGTTAGGGCTTAAATTTAGATATAGTAAGGAGGAGGGATCCATCGCCATCTGACGGCCCCCCACACACAAAAAAACCAAGGAAAATCCGATGCGTATTCACCCCAGTAAGCTCGCGACGATCATCCTACTTGTCATGGCCACGCTTCTGATCGGCCCAACCATGACACACCCTGCCTGGGGACAAACCAAACCGCAAAAGAAAGACGATTCCAAGGAAAAACCGCCGGAACCGATAGACAAAATTTTCGATACGGCCGACGGGGTCCGCCTCCACGCCACTTTCTATCCCGGCATGGAAGAAAAAGACTCGGTACCGGTCATCTTGGTCCACGATCTGAAAGAAAGCCGAAAAGGATTCCACGATCTGGCCCTGTACCTCCAAGCCCGAGGCTGTGCGGTCTTGGTGCCTGACCTGCGAGGACATGGCGAGAGCATCCGCGCCGAAGGGGTTCGTAACGCCATCAATCCCGATCGGATGAACTCCCGACAGTTTCAAGCCATCATCGGTCCTCAGGGCGATATGGAAGCTTGCAAAAAGTTTCTCATGCAAAAGAACAATAAAGGCGAGCTCAACATCGAAAAGCTCTGTGTCGTCGGGGCGGGCATGGGATCAATTGTCGCCACGAATTGGGCCGTTCTCGACTGGAGCTGGCCGCCACTGGCAACCGGCAAGCAGGGTCAGGACGTCAAGGCACTCGTCCTCATCTCGCCGGTCTGGTCTTCTCGCGGTCTATATCTGAAACCGTCAACCATGTCGCCCGCGTTCCGAAGCGTCTTCTCCACCATGATCCTCGTGGGAGAGCAAGACAAAAAATCATGTAAATGCGCCAACAGTTTGGCAAAAATCATCGAGCGATTCAACACGAACGCCAAGGCGGAAGACCCGAAACAAAAGACCTTCTTCAACCTCAAGCTCGACACCAGCCTGAAGGGCATGAAGATGCTCGACGAGAAATCGCTCAAAGTCCCCGAGCGGATCGCCCACTTCATCAAGCTCCGCCTCATCGACCAGGATATCCTCTGGAAAGAACGTAAAAAACCGTTCGACATGAAACCGGAGAAATAAAATCTCGGAGCCATTATAAGAAGAGTGTTTGCGACCGTTAGCCCCGCCGCCTGCGGCGGGATTTCACGGCATTTCCGGTCGCAGGCGACCGGGCTAACATCTATTCAAGTTCTCCAACCACAACGACGTAATTCTTGCCGTATTTTTTCGCACACTTGGGGCAAGTGGTGTACCACATGTACCATTTCTTGATGTTCAGGCCCTTTTCCTTGACGTGGCTTTCAAAATCCTTGCACCACTTGCCGGTATCCTTGAAAGGGCCTTCGTAGACCTTGCTGTAAAACGTTCCGGACAGCGTCACGTTCTCGGCGTCCGGCACTTCCCGATCCACCGCCACGTAAAGATCCATATTCCACTTCGACGTATGGTCCGAAAGGCCCATCCAATCCGGCGTCTCGACCCCTGCTTTTTCAATCTTCCGCATAAGTCGCTTGATAACCGAGCCGAAATTCATCGGCATGTAGAACAACGTAAAGACCTTGTCCTTGACAAACTTCTTACCGTTCCACTCAAAAGTCTCGCCGTCCCACGGAGCCGGGTCAAACGGAGGACAACATTCGTGATCGGATGAGGTGCTCATGATTCTATCCCCAAAAAAGGATTCTCGACACGAACTCCAAAATATTCTTGACTATGGTTCATGTCTTCGGAATAAATACAACGACACTTTGCCCGCTCGGCTGCGGCAACAATCAGAGCATCCCAATGAGAAAGCCCATATTCCTTGCTCGCATCCAATGCTCGCTTCACAACGAGCAAATCGGTCGATACTACCTGATAATTGCAAAAACTGTCGATCAACTTACGAATCGTTTGCTCATGAAATGATTTACGACGCGCTGTGACACAAAATTCATTGAGAACTTGCGTCGATACCACAAGCGTATCATCCTCGAAAGCTTGGACATAACACGCGATCGCCGTTTCCCGCTTCCGTGGTTCAGAACGATCAAACGCATAGACCAGAATATTGGTATCCAAAAAAGTTTTTTCGGCCACAAGATCCACTCCTTATCGCTCATGCAAATCGTCTCTTGTCCAGTCACGCTCACCATAATGTAGTTCCATTGAGGCCTCTTCAAAAAGATCCTTCATCTGCTGGAGCCGGCCACACTTGTTCTGTGCTTCTATTTCGACAAGCTCGGCGATATACTGCCGGATCATCTGCGGTAAGGTTTTGTCGTGGTCGATCGCGATTTTTCGAGCCTGTTTGAGCAGCTCGTCATCCACGGAGAGAGTGATATTCATATTATTTCCTCACTTAATAAGTTTTTACCTTATTATTCTACGTCTCCCCAGGCCTCTCGTCAAGCCTCAAATGCCCCCCTTTGACGTTTTGGCATGAAAATCGTACAACTAAGGCATCGTTTACCCCGTTTTCTCGACCCAAATTGGCACGGATTTCCTTGTCGCGTGCTCTTACCATCCCATGTCCGACTCACACGAGAAACAGCAGTATGTCGTCGTCGCACGACGATATCGACCTCAAGTCTTCGCCGATCTGATCGGACAGGAGCATATCGCCCGGGCGCTGACCAACGCTATCGAAACCAATCGAGTGGGTCACGCATACCTCTTTACAGGGGCTCGCGGTGTCGGAAAAACGTCGGCCGCGCGGATCTTCGCCAAAGCACTCAACTGTGTGCATGGCCCGGCGGCCAACCCGTGCAATGAGTGCGAGATCTGCCAGAGCATCAGCTCGGGCGACGATGTCGACGTGCTCGAGATCGACGGAGCGAGCAACCGGGGGATCGACGAGATCCGCCAGCTCCGCCAGAACGCCAACATCCGGCCGAGCCGAACCCGGATGAAGATCTACATCATCGACGAAGTCCACATGCTCACGCGGGAGGCGTTCAACGCCCTGCTGAAGACGCTTGAAGAGCCGCCGGAGCATGTCAAATTCATCTTCTGCACAACCGATCCGAACAAGCTGCCGATCACGATCTTGTCACGCTGCCAGCGATTCGACTTCGCCGGCATCCGGACCGGGTCGATCGCCGAGCGGCTCGCCACGATCGCGAAGCAAGAGGGTGTCGAGGCCGAACCGGCCGCCTTGGAGGTCCTTTCACGACGTGCGGCCGGGTCAATGCGTGACGGCCAATCGTTGCTCGAACAGCTCCTCGCGTTCGCGCCCGAAAAAATCACGGTCGACGATGTCCATCAGATGCTCGGCACCGCAGGCGACACGATCCTCGGCACGATGGTCGAGCGGATCGTCACTCGCGACGCGGCCGGACTTCTGAAAGACTTAAATACTGCCTTGGCCCAAGGGGTCGACGCCGGCCTGCTGCTCGAACAGCTCTTCGGCTACCTTCGTGACTGCATGGCCGCGGTGGTCGGCTGCTCGCCGGACGCCTATCTCTACGCGTCGCCCGGCAACGAAGATCGGGTCGTCGCGGTCGGAAAAGAGCTCGGTCTGAAAACGATCCTCGCCGCGATGCAGATCCTCGATCAAACACTCGCCCGCCTCCGCCAGAGCACCCAGGCTCGGGTCTTGGCCGAGCTGGCCCTGGTCCGTATCTGCTCGCTGGAGAACCTCGACGAGCTGGCCACGCTGATCGCCAGTGTCCGGTCAGGTGTCCCCCTTCCGGCCGCTCCGACAGGGGTAAAAAAAAACGCTAATTCAGGGCCAGTAGCGACTTCGGCCGTCCCGTCCCCTGCTGCACCAGAAAGCCCTTCAGCAGGTCCGGAAGCTCCCGAAGACTCAAGTCCGGCATCGACCGGAGGCTCGCTACGGGACGCCCTGCTTGCCAGGACGGGCCAACCACCGAAAGAGCCCTCGGCACCGTCCGATCCGCCCCAAATTCCAGGAACCCCCTCTTCCGGGGAGGGAATTTCATCATCCCCCCCGTCTATCGAAGAAAACGACACGCCACCCCCCCCTGTGGAGCCGACACCTCTCACGGAAGCCACCATAGACCAGATTTGGCAGCAGGTTATAGCGGCCGCACCAAGCATGTTGGCTGCTCACCTGAAGCATGTGTCGCGTGTAGCAATTTCCGTGCCAAATCGTCTGGCTTTGGTCTTCCCTGCGGAGTATACTTTCCAAAAATCGATGTGCGAGCGGCCCGACAACCTGACGCGGCTCCAGGAGCTGGCGTCGGAATTTGCCGGTCATCCGGTCGGTATCGAGTGTCAACTCGACCCGGCAACCGCGACCGCCGAGAACGCCTCACCACAGCGTCCGGCAACGACCCCTGCCCAACGATTGAGCGAAGCGTCGGAGCACCCGATGGTGCAACGAGCCGCCGAACTGTTCGGGGCCGAGCCGACTCGGGTCAACGATTCGCCGAAAAAATAGGCAATTCCACCGCACACCGCTATAATACATGGGACATTTTACGCGCCTCACACGCAAAATTGATAATACAAACTGACAGGAAAACACCATGTTCAAAGGACTCGCAAATATCGGTTCGCTGATGAAGCAAGCCCAAGCGATGGGCGGCAAGATGAAAGAACTCCAAGAGGAGCTGAAATCGCGTCGCGTCACCGGTTCCGCCGGCGGTGGAATGGTCGAAATCGAGATCAACGGTGCCAACGAGATCCTCGGTTGCAAGATCGACGAAACGCTCCTGGCCGGAGGCGATCGGGAGCTGCTCGAAGATATGGTCGTCACCGCGACGAACCAAGCGATTACCAAATCCAAGGCCATGCACGCCGAGGCCATGCAATCGCTGACCGGCGGCATGAACCTGCCCGGCTTGGACGAAGCGATGGCCCAATTGAACAACAATGAATAAATAGTTGATACGTTTGTGCGGTTCACGGAGGAGCATACAATGTCGGAAAGCACACAATCCGTTGCAGAATTGATTAACCAATTCGCCAAACTGCCAGGCATCGGCAAGAAGTCGGCAGAGCGGCTTGCTTATCATCTGCTTCATCTTTCGAAACAGGAAGCGTTGGCCCTGGCCGATGCGATCCGGGACGTGAAAGAGAACGTACGATACTGCAAGCACTGCTACAACCTGGCCGAAAAAGATTTGTGCGAAATTTGCAGTGACCCGCGACGAGAGCAGGATGTGGTCTGCGTCGTCGAACAACCGCGAGACTTGATGTCGCTCGAACAGACCGGCGTTTATCGCGGCCTGTACCACGTTTTGCTGGGAAGGATCGCCCCACTGGAAAACGTTGGGCCGGAACATTTAACAATAAAAGCCCTGGTCCAGCGGATGC
>JASFHG010000031.1:0-14004 GCA_050123355.1 Planctomycetia bacterium | reverse complement strand
TTTTTGTTGCTCATGTTTTTTGTGTTGATTTTATGTTTTAAGCCGAACTTTTGCGGAGTGGAAGTTCGGATCCGACTCTCTGCTCCGCAGAGAATCGGCTTGGGGGGTGTTATTTATTATCCGTGTGGCGTTTAGCCCGGCCATCTGCGACCGGAAGTCTCTCCAATATAGAAGCTTTCGACCGATTTGCAACCGGGGAATTTTTCGGGCGTGCCTTGACTTTGGGATCTCGCCGCCTATTATTTTGATAGGTTTGTTTGTTTAAAATAAGGTACACAAAAAGACCGGTATAAAAAATAAGGAGGAAAGTCATGCGGCGGTCCATTTATCTATCGGCGACGCTCGGCGTGGTGTTGTTGGTCGGCGTTTTATCGTCGAACCTTTTTTCGCACTGTCAGATTCCGTGCGGGGTATATAACGACGACGCGCGTTTCGAGGCGATGCTCGAGGACGTCGTGACGCTCGATAAGAGTGTGAAGGCGATCGAGCACCTCTCCAAGGAAAGCCCCCCGGACTACAACCAGATCGTGCGCTGGGTCGACAACAAGGAAACGCACGCCGACAAGATCAGCGAGACGATTTTCAAGTATTTCCTTGCTCAACGGATCAAAGAGGGCCAGAAAAACTATGAGGCTCAACTGGTGGCGGCCCATCGGGTGATCGTTCTTTCCATGAAGGTGAAGCAGACGGTGGATTTGAAGTTGGTCGATCAGCTCGGAGAAGCGATTCGAGACTTTCAGAAGGTTTACGAGCAACGAGAGAAGTAACAACCGGGAAGTTACGCGATCGCTGAATCAACGTTAGCCGCAACGGTGGAGGTTTTTACTCTAGCACACCGAAACCGATTGCGGCTAACTATTTTTTTCACGCAGGTGTGATTTTGTGACTTGCATGCCAAGCCGAACTTTTGCGGAGTGGAAGTTCGGATCCGACTCTCTGTTTTGCAGAGAATCGGCTTGGGAGGGGGGTTATTTGTTGTCGGTGCGGCGTTTGGCGCGGTTGCCGGCGTGGCGGAAGGCACCGAGCAGGTCGTCGACGTCCTTTTCGGGGGTCGCGGGCTTGGGAGGCGGCTCGCTCGGAGCAGAGTCCACCGGTTCCAAGAGCTCCAAGGGTTCCGCTTCGTCCGAAGTTTCTTTTTGGGCTTTTGCCTTGCGTTTTCTTTTTGACTTTTTCTTCGACTTGGCCATGGTTTGTGCCACTTCCGGCTCTTCTTGCTTTGCTTCGGCCGTGACGACGGCTTTTTTCGGCTTTCTCGGAGAGAACGAGAAGAGGCCGGTCCGGCGTTGGAAGACTTCGAGAAGGACCAAGCCGGTCGCGACCAGGGCGATCCACGGGATCAGGGACATATAACGAGGTCGTTCCGGCAGCGTGTCCCAGATGCCGGCCAGTTCGGTTTGCTCGCGTCCGCCACTTTTCTTGGCGAGCATTTTCAAGTTGGCCAGCCCTTCGCCGATCGGCCAGGGTCGATACTCGGGGCTGAACGGCAGACAAATCGGGCCGAGCGGAGCACGGCCGACGTCGGGGACCTCGACGGTCGCGAGCATGACGTCGTTCGAGACCATCGGCACGTCCACCTGCAGGATGTCGGGCTTCTCCCACCGCATCGTATAGGTGTCGGTTTGCGGCGATTCGCCCGGCCGGCTTTGGAGGACGCGGACCTTGGGCATCTTGGCAAACGGTTCGCCGCTGCGTTCGGGATCGAGGTAGATCCGGATGCGGTTTGTCTCGCCGATGATCTGTTGCACGGCGAGCATTTCGGGCGGGAGCGGTTGATTGACCCCGGCGACCCAGCGGCCGAGTGTCGTCAGGAGCGGGCCGGTTTTGGGCCAGTCGCCGAGCTTGCCGGTGTACTTGCCGTCGAGCTCGCCCGTATAGCAGAGGACCCGGCCAAGACCGCTGGACCAGGAAGCGAGTACCGGCGACTTGAACTCGTCCTCGGCGACGATCTCCAGGGTCGCGTCCTTGCGGAGGCAAGTCAAGTTCAGGCCGTCGATGCTGGGGATGTCGGAGAACGATTCGCCGGTCAGGGTCAGCAGGCCGGCGGTCGGAGTGATTTTGGTCGTTTCGTCGACGAAGCTGTTTCTCGCGACGACGAACGTGTCTTGGGCGAAGAGCCGAGGCAGGTCGGCCGGTTGATTCGAGAAGAAGATCCGCCCGTTTCCTCGCTTGGCGATATCTTCGAGCAGCTTGGCGTCGCAGTCTTTTTTGGTGCCGAGCCCGATCACGCTGCACGTGATGCCCGCCGCCTTGCATTTTTTGAGCAGGTCTTTATATTTTCCGGGCTCTTCCGAGTCGGCGGCGTCGGAGAAGAGGATGATGTGCCGTATGCCCGCCTTGGCTTTTTTGAGTTCACGGACCCCCGCTTCGAGACCTCGGTAGACGAAGATTCCCCCGCCGCACGATTCGATCCGCAGGATTTTGGATCGCGAGGAGCGGGCGGCGTCGACCGGTTTCAATGGAACGATCACGTGCGGTTCCGAGTCGACGGCGATGGCGGAGAACTCGTCCATGTTTGGCGTCAGGAGGTCGTAGACTTGGGCGGTGCCGATATTGGCCAGGTCCATTTTCGTCTTGCCGCCGGAGCCTGCGGGCGCGGTCATACTGCCGGACCGGTCGAGGACGACGACGATCGCGACGCTTACCTTGCGATGTTCCTTGCGCAGCTCCATGCTTAGCGGCAGGATCGGGTCGAGGGGCGAGCGGTAGTAGCCGCCGACGGCGTAGCTGTTCTTTCCGCCGGTGACCCAGAGCCCGGCTCCCGTTTGCGTGACCCAGTCGCGGACGGTTTCCATGCCGACCGGTCCGAGCCGATCGGCCGCGACGTTTTCCAAGACGATCGACGAGTAACGGCCGAGCGTTGCCAGGTCGGTCCCTTTCGTTTTGAGTTCTTCGCCGCTGATCGATTCGACGTCGAGTCCCCCGTCGCGGAGCATTTTGGCCAGTTGCGTGTTGCCTTCGGTGACGTGCAGGATCGGTTTGGGGCCGTGGATCGAGACGACGGCCCGACCGCGGTTGTTTTCGACGATGGCGTCGTTTTTGTCGTGGATGACCAACTCATATTCCCGGACGCCGGCGTCGGCCGCGATGTCGCGGAACGTGAGCCGGTTTCGGCCGGGGTGGAGTTTCTGCTTCCCCTGGGCCAGGATCCGGTCGCCGCTTTGTAGTGTGAAGTCGATCTCTCGTTCACGATCGCTGGTGACCCACGCGGTGAGCATGTACGATTCGCGAGCGGCGGCCATCTGGGGCAGCTCGAAGCGTTCGATGGCGACGTCCCCGGCATGGCTGCGGCTGAGGTGGCGATAGTCGATCGCGATTTTTCTCGCGGCCGCTTCGTTGGCAACCGCTTCGAGCGACGACCGCTCGACCTGGCCGTCGCTGAGCACCAGTACCCGGCCGGACGCGTTGGGCTCGATCATCGAGAGGGCGCGCTGGACCGCTTCGGACAGATGGCTCCCGCCCGGGTTGACCCCGGTCGTGAACCCGCTGAATTGTCCCTGGTTCGGGCTCTGCTCGACCGCCACTTCGCGTCCGAAGGTGACGATCCTCAGTTCGGAGCCGGAAGGTCGAGCCTTTTCGAGGATGTTGATCGTCTCGACGGCCCGATTATCGCTCTCGGTGGGCATCGACTCGCTTCGATCGCAGACGACCAGGAGCCGTCCGCGTTGTGAGTCGACCATCAGCTCCGGCTTGGTCATTGCGAGGACGATGAGGATCCCGATGAACAGGTGTAGTGCACGCAGAAAACGACTCCCCCACAGCATTGGAAACGTGATCGCCAATGGCAGCAACAACAACAGCCAGCCAGGTTCGAGGAGTCGTATCATGCGTAAATGATGGGGTTGAGGTTTTTTATAGTGCTGGCAAGATAAAATGAACCGTGCCCGCGTTGCATCGTATAAATGGTAGTGAAAATCGTTCCAAATAGTGGCTGTTTCACTATAAGCAAGCGTTTTTGTGCTGCTTACATGCAAGCTCAATTTATCCGGCCAGAGCAATAAACGTCGCATGTTTAGCCGACGAACATCGTTCGTCGTGTTTTTGCAGCTTTGACACACGTCGGACGATGTCCGACGGCTAAACAAATATCGTTAGCCGCTTCACAAGTGAAGCGATTTTTTATTCCATGATCGCTTTGTCCGAGATGTCTTTACGACACCAGGCGCCGGGCCAGCGGATGCACTTCACACCGCTGTAGGCTGCCAGCTTGGCTTGCGAGATCGTGTTGCCCAGGCCGGTGACGCCCAGCACGCGGCCGCCGGAGGTGACGATCTCGCCGTTTGATATTTTTGTGCCTGCGTGGAAGACCTTGACGTTTTCGGTTTCGTTGGCCTGCTCGATGCCTCGGATGGCGTGGCCTTTGGAGTACGAGCCGGGGTAGCCTTCGGAGGCCATCACGACGCAGACCGCCGGGCGAGGATCCCACTCGAGCGACTCGATCTCTTCCAGGCGACCTTCGGCCGTGGCGAGGCACAGTTCCAGCAGGTCGGTCTTCAGTCGCGAGAGGAGCGGCTGGCACTCGGGGTCGCCGAAGCGGACGTTGTACTCGAGCACCTTCGGCCCCTGCGGGGTCAGCATGAGTCCGGCGTAAAGGACCCCCTTGAAAGGACGCCCGGCACGTTTCATCGCGTGGACCGTCGCGACCAGGATGTTTTCCTCGACCCATGTGAGCATCTCGTCGTCGACCAGCGGAGCCGGGCAGTAGGCGCCCATGCCGCCGGTGTTGGGGCCGGTGTCGCCATCGTGGGCCGGTTTGTGATCTTGGGCCGGTTGGAGAGTGACGATCGTCTTACCGTCGGTGATCGCCAGGACACTCGCCTCTTGGCCGGTGAGACACTCTTCGAGGATGAAGCGGTCGCCCGCGGCGCCGAAGGCCCGTTCGTGCGTGATCATCTTGATCGCCTCGGTCGCCTCTTCATGATTCTTGCAGACGATGGCTCCCTTGCCCGCGGCCAGTCCGTCCGCCTTGACGACGATCGGCCCGTCGCCGCGTCCTTCGACCCTTTCGGCCAGATAGGCCAGTGCGGAGGTGGCGTCGTGGAACGTTTGGTAGTCGGCGGTCGGGATGCCGGCATGGCGTAGAAGGTCCTTGCAAAAGACTTTACTTGCCTCGAGTTCGGCGGCCGCTTTGCTCGGTCCGAAGACGGCGAGCCCTTCCTTCTCGAACCGGTCGACGATCCCGGCGGCCAACGGGGCCTCGGGCCCGACGACCGTCAGGCCGATGTTCTGTTCCTTGGCGAATCGGAGTAACCCCTCGATATCGTTGTCGGCGATCGGGACGTTTTCGGCATCGGCGGCCGTGCCCGCGTTCCCCGGCGCGACGAAGACCCGATCGGCTTTGGGGCTCTGCTTGATTTTCCACGCCAACGCATGCTCACGACCACCGCTTCCGACCACGAGGATATTCATTTAAGACTCCTTTTTTTGTTTTAATTAGCAGCGACACATATCCATTAGATATATTGTCAAATAGCGTTATACCGCAGAATGGGTGTTTTGTGAAGTCAGGCACCCTTTGGGGTTTTGGTGGATTCTTGCGAGGAAAAAGAGAGGGAAATCACGAAGTCCACGAAAAATCACGGAAAGAAAAAATGAACATGGATAAGCAGGATGAACAGGATTTTGTTACGAGTTACCGCTTGTAGATGTTCGCAACGTTTACCGTCTCGAAGGTGCGGAAGCTATTATAAAAATCCCATTCGTTCTGTTTATCCATGTTAAAAATTCCTCCGTGTTCTCTGTGTCCTCCCTGTATTTATAAACTTTCGTGATTTTTCGTGACCTTCGTGGTTTTTATGGAGCGCATGAAAAACGGCCGACCTTTTGGTGGGGTCGACCGTTTTGTTTTTGGATTTTCAAAAACCGAGTGACGCGGCTTGCTATTTGTTCAGTTGCTGGAGGAGTTTTTCCGCCTCGGAGCGCTGGGCGAACAGGCCCTTGGACTTCAGGGCGGTTTGGAGCAGCTTTTTGGCTTCGTCTTTCCGATCGGTTTCGGCGAAGATGACGGCCATATAGTAAGCCGTGTCGGGGCTGATCGATCTTCGGAGCGAGGCAGCCTTACGCAGCATTTGCTCCGCTTCCTTCAGGCGATCGCTCTTATAGAGCAGCCGACCGAGCGTCGAGAGCGCTTCGGTTGCATTTTTGTCATTTTGATGCATCTGGGCGTTCATTTTACCCAGGTTCAGGGCCGTGGTCAGCTTGTCCTTGTCGTCTTGCTCACAGAGAGCGATGGCGAGGTTGTTGCTGATGGCGAAGGTCGACGGCGACTTTTCCCAGGCTTGACGCAGATACTTTTCGGCAGCTTTGTAATCTTTCCGGAAGATCTCGATATTTCCTGCCATGAGCATGGCCGTGATCGAGTCTTTATCCAGATCCAGGGCGGCTGCCGCTTGTCTTTGGGCTTCGTCGAAGTTTTTGATTTTAAAAGCCCATTCGGCGGCTGCCAGGCGGGTATTGAAATCCTTGTCGTTGGCTTTGATCGCCTCGGTCATGTATTTGATGGCGTTTCGACGATCGTCTTTGTCTTCGTACCATAGAGCCAAGGTGGCTTGTGGCGTGAGCAAGGACTCTCCGGCGGCTTTGGCTGCTGCTTGGGCCGCCAGGAGCTTATCGAGTGCTTGGTCTACTTTATCCTCTTCGAAAAAGACCTTTGCCAAGAGCTGTAGCGATTTGTAATTGGCGGGGTCTTCATTCAGAAGCTGATTCAGATAGCCTTTGGCTTCCTCCCAGTTCTTTCGATGCATGGCCAGTTGGGCAAGTTGCGTGGTGATCGCCGTTTTCAAGGGCTTTTGACGCTTTTCGTGGATCTCCGCGGTCATAAGCGACTTGGCTTTTTCCAGGAGCAGCCATGCTTCGACCGTCAGGCCGGATTGGGCATCCATTGCACCCAGGATGGCATACGCTTCAGGATCCTTGGGATGTTCGGTGACTGCCTGTTGGAGCCAGGCTCGCATTCCGTTGGCTTGGCGAAGTTGACCAAAAAATTGAGCCATGATTACTTCCGAGGGAGGAAGTTCCGGATGAGCAACGACCGCTTCGTCCAGAATCTTTTTCGCGCCGGTGATGTCACGGGCAACGAGGCTCTCAAACGCCTTCTTGATTTCCGGATATTCGGGGGCTTTGGTTTCCGGAGTGAGGTCATCGCCGGTGATTTGGTCTGCCATCACTTGATGACAGGCAAACAAAAGAGTTAGAGCAATGGCCATCGCCAGGAAGGTGCAAATAAGGTGCTTGGGGGATTTTGACATTTTCGATCGGTTCCTTAATTTTTCGATGGGATACTCCATCTCGCTAAACCAAGGGCCTCGCTTTTCTTGCGATCGTCGGCAAGGCCAAAAGTCGAGCGGGATGAAGACGCGAATAAGTATTTTTGTTTTCGAGACCCCTTATTATAGCGGAGTCGGAGGTGAATCCTCAATAGTTTAGACTACCGAAAGGCAAAGAATTCAATAATCGGAGTAAGATTTCCTTGCCGTAGCGAAACAGGCAAAACCGACGGTCTCGTTTTGCCTTTTCTGTGAATTGTAAGGTTTGTACTGGTTTTTCAGGGAAGTTATCGGAGCGTTACTACGCGAGACCGGCCCTCTTCGAGGATCTCGATCTTGCCTTCGCGTGCGAGCCAACCAAGCGCTTGCATCACGAGATCTCGCGGTTTTCCGATCGCTTTGACCGTCTTCGCCAAGCTCAAAGGCCCATTCTCGTTGAGCAAAGTCCAGACCTCGCCCGCCGTTTCACCAATCTGATCTACCAAACTGAGTTTTTCCATCGGGACTTCCTCCGATTTCCTGGTCGTATTTTTGAGGACACTTGCTACAATAGCTTTTGATTCGCCCCTTGGCAGACAGGTAAGCTCGATTTTTTCGATTTTACTCCATAAAATTGGGGGGAACCCGCGATCATACGGGTTTTTGGCTGCATGGGCTGCTAGTAACGTTGCCGAATAATGCAGCTTTGCCAAGTCTCAACTGCGGGATGGGTCGTCAAGCTTGCGATACGAGAATTATACTGCCGTTTTCGATAAACTGCCAAGGCACCCCCACAATGAGGGTAGGGTTTAGCCGCCGAACATCGTTCGGCGAGTTTTCGCAGCATTATAGTGCCGGCAAGATAATTTGAGCTTCTGCGCAAGTAGCACAAAATCGCTTGCTTGTAGTGAAACGGTCAAAAACAAGAACGATTTGCACTACCGGTTATTACGAACTAATGCGGGCACGGTTTATTTTATCTGGCCATGGCTATAAAACACGTCGGACGATGTCCGACGGCTAAACTTACGCTGAAATATTAACGTGAGATAAAGACGAAAAGAAAATGTCACAAAAAGCCTTAATCACCGGTATCACCGGCCAGGATGGGGCCTACTTGGCCCAGTTTCTGCTCGAAAAAGGGTACGAAGTCCACGGGATGGTCCGACGGGCGAGTGCCGAAAATTTCGAGCGGATCGCTCCGATTCGCGATTCGATCACGCTCCATCAGGCCGATTTGCTCGATCAGCTCTCGATCGTCAATATTCTTGACGAGGTCCGGCCCGACGAGGTGTACAATTTGGCGGCCCAAAGTTTTGTCCCGACCAGTTGGCTCCAGCCGCTCTTGACCGGCGAGTTCACCGCGCTCGGGGTGACGCGGGTTTTGGAGGCGATCCGGTTGGTCGATCGCAAGATCCGTTTCTATCAGGCCAGTTCGAGCGAGATGTTCGGCTCGGTCCGCGAAGAGCCGCAAAACGAACAGACCCCCTTCTATCCCCGCAGCCCGTACGGCGTGGCGAAGGTCTACGGCCATTGGATCACGGTCAACTATCGCGAGAGCTACGACATCTTCGCCTGTTCCGGTATCCTTTTCAATCACGAGTCGCCGTTGCGCGGCAAGGAGTTTGTCACCCGCAAGGTGACCGACGCGGTCGCGCGGATCAAGCTTGGCCTGCAAGAAAAACTTCTGCTCGGCAACCTCGACGCGGCCCGGGACTGGGGATTTGCGGGCGACTATGTCCGTGCGATGTGGATGATGCTCCAGCAGGACGCGCCGGACGACTACGTCATCTCAACTGACCGCCAACACACGGTCCGCGAGTTGGTCGAAGCAGCGTTCGCCCACGTCGACCTCGACTGGCGCGCCCACGTCGAGATCGATCAAGCCTTGATCCGTCCGGCCGAAGTGAACACCCTCTGCGGCGATAGTACGTATGCCCGTAAGAAACTCGGCTGGGAACCGCACGTCACGTTCGAGGAGCTGGTCCACATGATGGTCGACGCCGACCTGAAACGGGTGGAGCAAGAGCTGTAAAGCACAAAACCAAAAATAAAAAACCGATGCGCAGCATCGGGATCCAAAAAGTTTTTGAAAGGGTCCTAGGGAAAACTTTCTCCAGAAAGTTGTCCCCAGTGAGCGCCGGCAACATTACCAACGCCACCAAACGTCGTCGTCCACCCTCCCCTTTTAGCCGACGGGCCTGCCCGTCGCTTAGAAATTAGCATTGCAGCATTTTGGCCGGATTCTTTAATAGGACATCAATCAAATGTGCGAAAAACCAAAGACTATTTTCAGGTATGAGGGGTTCAATACTCGAAGTCTTCTGAATCTTAAGTCGCAAATCATCTATTTTGCGTCGCCGTGTCAATTTAATGATCCATATGATTGTGCAATCATGGCGTCAATAGCAGAACCGACACCAGAGGAGGCGATTCAGGTATACGACGCTTTTTGCAAAGGCAAAGCTTTTCGTAATAATTCACAATTGAGCCAAGAAGTAATGGATCGTAGTAGAGCCATGTATCGAGATGAAGTGATAGCGTATGCTCGTGACGGGTTAACTCAAGCAGTGTTTTCTGAAAGAGATAAATTTCTAAAAAAGAATGGCGTTTGTTGTTTTGCTGAGCGGAATGATAATTTGCTGATGTGGTCACATTATAGTGATAGTGGTCGTGGATTTTGTCTTGAATTTCGCACAGAACATGAGCCGTTTTCAAAACTTCACAAAGTTAAATATGTAAGTGACATACCAGTGCTTAGTCTTTACTCAATGCTTGCTAATCGTGGTTATAAACAATGGTTTGACCTTTTTTGTACAAAGTCAGAAGATTGGAGTTATGAACAGGAGTGGCGAGCATTTCATGCCGAAGCTGGTACTGCTTTTGGATATGAAAGCCAAGCACTAAAAGCGATTTATTTTGGTCCTATGATGGAACGACAAGCATTAGAAATTATTTGTTTGATTCTCCAAGGGCAAAATCTAGATGTAGAGCTTTGGCAAGGACACCGTAGTGAATCCGAGTTTAAAATGGAGTTTAAGCGAGTTACTTATACTTCGCATGTTGAAGCAAAAAGCAAAAGAGAATTATAAGAGTTTTTTATGAAGTTCCGAAGGAACGTCGGCGCGTAGCCGGGGGTTTTAACCCCCGGGGTATGGATGCCATACAATTTTTAAGCCCTGAAAGGACGCAGGCGAAGCGTACTTCATTTTCGCCTACGTCCTTTCAGGACTTTCCTAACTTTTGGGAGCCGTTTTCCGGGGGTTGAAACCGGCGACTAAAGTCGCTACGCGTCTGGGTCCCTTTGGGACGATTTTGAAGTACCACCATTTTCAATCGACGGGCAGGCCCGTCGGCTAACAAGCGCCGAACAAGCTCGGCGGCTAAATTTCTACCCGATCCGGCTCTCTGCTGCGCAGAGAACCGGCTTGTTTGAAGTAACGTTGACCGGGTGGTCGGAGGGGGGTGAGCTGGTTTTCTTTTGCTTTTAACCGTGCTTCCTCTTTGGCGGGCGATCTGGTATAATAGCGTCTTGCCTTTAGTTTTTTCAGAAATAGCCTTCTTTTCGGAATTTTATGAGCTTTGGCACCGACACTAACGCGATACGTATGAATTTCGTGTCCAAGATGTTGCAGCACAGTCGCTTTTCGGGCGATACCGGTTTGCTGCGGTCGATTCGGGCGGACGAGACGCTCAATGCACGGCTGACCGACGCCGGGGCGCTGCATCATCAGAACTCGGTTCGGATGCACCTGCTGGCCAGTGCCGTGCGGGTGGATCTCAAGCTGCTGCCGGATGTGGCGAAATCGTTGTCGGAGTTGCAATCGCGGGCCCAGTTGGACTCGCCGATGGAGGCTTACGTTTTTGACGAATCGTCGATCAACGCCTTCGTGACGAAAGGTCGGTCGCAGGTCATCGTCGCGCTGAGCAGCGGCGCGGTCAACAATCTGACGCAGCAGGAACTCGAATTCATCATCGGCCACGAGTTGGGCCACGCTCTGTTTGGCCACCTCGACGTGGCGACGAACTACATCTTGGAAAAGGGTAACATCGAGCCGCAGGCGGCCATGCAGTTGCTCGCCTGGCAGAGGGCCGCGGAGATCTCGGCCGATCGGGCCGGCTTGATCTGTTGCAACTCGTTGAATATCGGCGCGACCGCGCTGTTCAAGACGCTCTCGGGCCTCAACATCGAAGGGTTGGCGATCGACCCTCGCGAGTTTGCCAAGCAGTGGGAGTGCCTCGAAACCGAGGTAATCGAAGGAGGAAAGAGCGATGACTACTGGCAACTGTCGCACCCTTTCCCGCCGCTACGAATGAAGGCGATGCTCCTTTTCTGGGAGTCGCGGCTCCGCATGAAAAAGAAGGAGTCGACCGAAGAGAAAAAGAAAATCAACGAAGAGGCCGAGAAGGAAGTGCTCCGGCTGCTGGCGATGATGGACCCGCTGGCTCGCGAGAGTAAGGGCTCGGCCGATCCGTTGTTGGCGGAATATTTCCTTTGGGGCGGATTTTATATCGCGCTGGCCAACGGCGAACTCCATCCCAACGAGATCGAGCAGCTCAAGGCGATTACCAGCAAGTCGCAGCTTAAGGAAGCGATCAAGAACGGTACTCCCACGGCGGAAACTTGCCTGCAAAATTTTCGGGCGTGTCTCGAACGGCGGCACAAGCGGCTGAAGGCGCTCGAGATACACCGGATCATCGAAGGCCTGTTCCAGATCGCGATGGCGGACGGAAGTGTCGACGACGCCGAGATCCGGGCGATGTACCAGTTGGCCGGCATCCTCGGGATCAAGCCGAACGCGTGCGATTTGATTATGTCACAACTCCGATAAGAAGGACGAGCGATGGTTTCAAGAGAAGAATTGGATGTACTCAAGAAGGTGGCCCAAATTGGAGCCTTGGCCGGAATCAGCGGCAAGATCGACCAGGAGAACGGCGTTTTCTCGGCCGGTATGCAGATGGGCAACCGTGGCCAGCTCGTGCACGTTCGGCCATGCAACCGCAATTTCCAAGGCGCACAGGTAGTTACCTTTTTTTCGCCATGTATCCGGGTTGAAAAGGGATTTATGAAGGGGATTACCAAAGAAATGGCGATCGAGCTGCTGCGGCTCAACGAAGAGGCCCTTTTTGCCCGATATGGTATATGGACCGGCCAAAACGCCGATCTTATTGTTGCGAGCGTGGACCATCTTCTCGATACGCTCGATCCCGAGGAATTCGAATCCAGCTTCGTTCATGTTGCTATCGCCGCCGACCAATATGAGTCTCGATACGGCCGCGACGAATTTTGAAAATAAATTCACAACTTCCAGTGGCTTGTATCTTGTGGTTGGCCCTTCGGATGGCTGTAAGAGACTTCCTAAAGGCAGGGTGGTTTTAAGTTGTGAACGAATTTTGAAATTAAAAGATTTTTTTCGCATTCGATTGAACCTCAGACATTATAATACGCCCGAAATCCCGGCAAGGATGACCATGTGTATTTAAGTGTTTTGTCATTAAAGAATAATAAAACTGAGGTTCAGTCCCCCCTTTTTCATACTTCTGATCTTTTTCCTTCCGAACCGAAATGGATGCGTCTGTCTTGTTTCGGGTCCGTGGTTCCTCTTTTTGGTAACTCCTGTCATGCTTATCACTCCTCAAGTCAACGGCAGAAATCGAGAGCGAGCGGCCGCGCTTGCTTTCATGAATTTTGTTATCTTCATGCTCTGGGGTTGGTTCTGGTCCTGGGCCTGGCTGGGCATTGCGCTTAGCCCGTTGATCTACTGGTTCCTCCGGCGACGGTGTAAGCGACGTTTGCGAGTCATGAATCGGCCTTTCCCGGAAGTTTGGGAAGGGATCTTGCAATCGCGGGTGACTTACTTCCGTGCCCTCAACGAAGCGCAGAAGGTGCGGTTTCGCGATCTCGTGAAGATCTTTTTGGACGAGGTCCGGATCACCGGCATCCGTACCGAGGTCGACGATACCACGCGGGTGCTGGTCGCGGCCAGCGCGATCATCCCGATCTTCAACTTCGAGCAGTGGGAGTATCCGCGGCTCGGCGAGGTGCTGATCTATCCGGACAGTTTTGACGGACAGTATCAAACCGACGGCGACACGCCGCGCAACACGCTCGGCATGGTCGGGCTGGGCCACTTAAGCGGCGTGATGATCCTCTCGAAGCCGTCGCTGCTCGGTGGGTTCGATGTGGACAACGACAAGCAGAACGTCGGCATCCACGAGTTTGCCCACCTGATCGATCAGGCGGACGGCGTGATCGACGGCCTTCCGCCGGGCGTGCCTGCCGACTTGGCCTGCCAGTGGATCGACTGGGTTTCCGGAGAGTTGGCCGACCCGCCCGAGAAACGTTCGCACATCAACGACTATGCCTATACCAATCGGGCCGAGTATTTCGCGGTCCTGGTCGAGTATTTCTTCGAGGCCCCCGACATCCTGAAACGGAAGCGACCGGAGGTTTACGAGATGCTCCAAAAAATGTTCCACCAAGACACGGCCAAGTTCCTCACCCGCGTCGTCAATCGCCGCAGCCGTCTCGGCCGCAACTCCCCCTGCCCCTGCGGCAGCGGGAAGAAGTACAAACGCTGCTGTTTGCGCAAGTCGATGCAAGGCGTGCCGAAGTAATCCGTAGGTCAGGGCGAGCCCTGACGAAGCGAGGATCGGTTTGTGCTAGAAACGTGAAATTCAGTAGTTCTAAATTTGGTGTAGTTTTGTCCAAGCCGGAAATGAGGCGTTAGCCTCTTTTCCGGATAATATCCGGATTAGAGCC
>JASFHG010000030.1:0-14036 GCA_050123355.1 Planctomycetia bacterium | reverse complement strand
TGGTACCGGGATTCGAAGCTCCCGGCCCATAAGTCTGTTCAAACGGTGCCCCGCCAAACTCGATGCCGTTGACCGAGAGAACCGGCCCTTGCATCACTCCATTTCCCGTATGAATGAACCCGGTATTCCCCAAATTCACAACGACATTATGCTTTTCGCAATACCCTGTAGCGCTCCACGCATATCGTTGTGGCGAGTCCGAAGGACATGTATAGACCGGGATTCGCTGTTGTGTCGCAGCAACATTGTCGGCATGATAATATCGATAGGGATCGACCCGATCCTCACGGGTCCACAAGTTTTGCGTATTTTCGCTTTCGATAAACGGCATGACAATCACCGCCCAGGTCCCCCACACACTACCATAGGCGGCCGGCGGCAGTTTATTGAACGAATCGTGATAAAGTTGCATACCGATGGCAACTTGTCGGAGGTTGCTCGAACATTGCATTTTTCTTGCCGCCTCGCGTGCCGCTTGAATCGCCGGCAAAAGCAAGGCAATAAGAATACCGATAATCGCAATGACAACCAGCAACTCCACTAACGTAAAAGCATGTTTTCGTGTGCCCATGTTAACCCTCCAATGAGGTAAAAAGATAAGTTAAGTTAATTCTGCCCTCTATCATTAACGGCTTTTCAAATCGTAATCAAACTTACACGGTTTCCCCTCTTCTACCGTGGCTTCAAGCTCCGTTTGTGCGCCGTTATATTTCGGGGGGATAAGCGAAACACCACCATGTGCGCCGATATCAGGGCCGTCTGTCTGTGCATTAGCCGGAGCCTGTTTGGCCTCGACCGCGGAATAAATCCGGACCCAATATTCGTCCGGCGGAAGTCCTTTTTCGGTCGAAATGGTGTAATGGCCGTCCTTGATTTTGGCGCCGCCCCCGACATGTCCCTTACCTCGCTGCTTCGGCTCGAACGCAATCATTCCCTGCTCCAGCGGCTTGCCGTCGAGTTTCACCATGCCAGACACGCTTTGACGTCCCAACGGATTGTCGTTACAACCACAGAAAAAAAGCATCCCGCCCAGAACAACCACCACTGCGATCCATGAGAAACGTTGCATAATTTTCCACCCCTTTCATGAGAAAATCAAACTTCGTTCAAGCGCAAGCAGAGCGCAAGACCCACGCAGGCAGCAAAACTACAGCACTGCCATTGCGTACATCAAGCGTACTTCTGGCTTTGTAAGAAGTCCCCTAAAATCAAAGCAAATGAGTAGTACCGGCCTTTATCACCACTGATAATCAGACCGACAAAACATTACGAAGGAAAGATACGAGAACGTATCGAAAAGCCTCTAAAACTGCCCGATAGTTATCTTAACCGAGGGAACATAAAAACGCAACAGCAACGTCGCAATAAAATCCAGCTTTCCGCTCCCACATCGAACCCAAAGACACCCCCTTTTTCTACAGTAGATTGTTATAAAACCAGTAGAAATGGAAGCAAAATTCCTTACCGCCCGCACACCGGACAATCTACTTTTTTGCGCAAGCCACTCACATCAAGCGTTGCAAAATGGTTTTCCCACAGGTCGACGACCGTCATGCGGCGGGAAACGGCGTCGAGACGGCCGGTGAGAATTTTCAGGGCCTCGATCGCTTCGAGAGAGGCGACCACACGAACTGTTGGAGCGAGGATGCCAAATTCGACGGTGGTCGGCGAGTTGGCCATGTCAGGGTAGCCGGTCAAAAGGCACTCGATGCACGGGCTCTCGCCCGGCAGGATCGCGAGAACCTGGCCCGAGGTGCCGACACAGCCACCGAAAACCCAAGGAATACCGAGCCGAACCGCGGCACGATTCATCAAGCGTCGTGTGGGAAAGTTATCGGTCCCGTCGACGATCACGTTCATACCCGTGCAAAGTTGCTCGACGTTCTCGGCATCGATCTCCGTGAAGACTGGCTCGATCTGTGCGTCCGAGTTGATCTCACGCAGACGCTCGGCCGCCGCCTCGACCTTCGGCCGCGAACCGGCTACATCCGCTTCGTTATAGAGCGTTTGACGAGGGAGGTTGCTCAGCTCGACCCGATCGCGATCGACAATCCGCACGAAACCGACTCCCGACCGGACCAGCGTTTCGGCCAGAACGGTCCCCAGCGCACCGCATCCACAAACGACCGCGTGCGAGTTGCTCAAGCGTTCTTGCCCCTCGGGCCCAATTTCGGCAAAACGGATTTGACGTTCGTAACGTTCTGGATCAAACATTTTATAAAGGTGATATTTCTTGAGGAAAATCTTCATTAATGACGGTCCGAAATTCGTGAACCGTCTTGGCACTGGCCACACGGCGGCGGAACTGACGGACGCCACGCTGGCCGGTCGCATAGCAACACGCATAGGTTCGCATCAACACGACACCACGACAGACGCCGAACCGCTCGACGGTCAGATCGAGTTGTTCGAGCAGCAGGTCGCGTTGCTCTTGGAGCGTCAGGTCCGGCATAATCGGTTCACTGCGGATCGCAGCCGCCACTTGGGCAAAGAGCCATGGTCGCGCCAGCGCGGCCCGACCGATCATCAGGCCGTCGATCGCGTAACACTCGAACGCTTCGACCGCTTGCTCCGCCGAGGTGATATCGCCGTTGCCGATCAGCGGAATCCGTTTCAAAAACGGCTTGACTTTCGCAATCTGCTCCCAATCGGCCTTGCCACGGAACATCTGTCGGGCCGTCCGCCCATGGACCGTCAGCGCCGCCCCCCCTGCCCCTTCGACCGCCTGGGCCACGTCGCCAGCGACGATCTGGTTTTCGTCCGGGCCAAGCCGGATCTTCGCCGTGACGGGCGTCTGACCACAGACACGGACCACCTGATCGATGATCTCGCCGATCCGATCCGGCTCGCGGAGCAGGTAGGAGCCGCTTTGTGCTTTTTCGGAGACTGCTCGAACGGGGCAGCCGAAATTGATGTCGACCACACTGACCCGATACTCTTCGACCAACCGCTGGGCCACCTCGGCGAGCGTCTCGGGCGAGTTGTCCCAAATCTGAACCGCCAACGGTCGCGGCTCGTCACGGACCCCGGTCAGCCGATCAGGCCGATCCTCGCCACGCCGTTCCATCTCGTACAGCCCCCGGGCCGAGACCATCTCGGTCGCCGGCAGCCCGACGCCCCCAAATCGCCGCAAAATCTGGCGATAGACGCTGTTGGAAAACCCGGCCATCGGTGCCTGCAGCAGCGGCGGGTCGATCGTCAGGTTTCCAAGGGTTATGGCCGGAGGGGTGTGCATGGAACGAGGATTTGAAAGGTTTTGATAAAGGGAGAAGCACCATCCAAAAAATTCGGGTTGGAATAAAAGTGCCAAATTTGTATAAAATGTAGCGTGAGATATCACGTCCCCCCCCAGAATACACCAGTTTTTGCAAAAAGCGAAGGTGAAAGGCCAATATTTTTTGGGGGAGACGAATAGACTTTAAAACAAGACCGGTTAAGATAAAGAGAAGAGTCGGATATGCTGCAAACACCCCCCAAAAGATTTAAGATGTCCCCACCACCCAAGGACACAACCGATCATCTCCATCCGGCCAAAAAGGCAGGCAAGATCCGGACGATCCTCGTGCTGGCCGTCGTGGCGATCCTTGTCGCCTCGGCAGGCGCTGGAACCCACCTCTACATGGCCTATCGTCTGCCCGATCCCGAGACGGCCGACATCGAAGGGCTGTTCCGGTGGCTCGTAACGGCCGACCTGTCCCAATATCCACCCGAGACCCATCAGGTCCTGATCCGACGCTTCGAAGAAGAGATTGCCAAGAACGACGACAACTCCGGGGGAGAGGCGAGCGTCAACTGGGCAACGATCGACGAACAACTGACCGACGAGTATCGACACCAGCTTTGGGACAATGCCCAGATCCTGCTGCGGCCCTGGTTCTTCAAAAAAATGAACGAGTACCATGCCGCCTCTCAAACCGAGAAAATCAAAATCGTCGACCAGATTCTCGATCAAACGGAAATCTGGAAAGGATTCATCCGACTTGCACCGTCCGATAAAATCAACAAGGAAAAGCCTGGCTTCGGTATCACGATGTTTCTGCTCGGGAAGCTTCAAGAGTGGCAACAAGACTCGACGCCCGAAGAACTCAAACGTCTGAACGATTTCGTGACCGTCATCCAAGCCCGCTGGCTGGTTCGCAAGTGCCTCGGCACGATTTAATAGGTGCTACCGCACCGTCTGAGGACACGCTTCCGTTGGTCGCTAGCGGTGATTGATTGTTTACCCTCAAGCCGAAATTGGGCCGCGAAGTGTGCCCTATTTTGGTTCAGAACAAATGAATCCATCCCCATCGAACTTACTCAACGGCTCAAGCGACGAGCAAGCTCGACGGCTATAGACTCTCAGGTATTCAAAGTTACGAGGCCGACCAACGGAAGGCCGGTTTTTCAGGAAAAACGTTAAACCGCTTGTAACTTTAAATATCTTACAATCAATAAATTCCGTGTCAATATTTTCTCCATACCCCCCTACCCTTCGACGGCCGGCGCTCCTTGGTCATCGGTAACGATTTTGGGCAGCGTGCGGAGCGGTGATTCGTTTCGCATCGTGATCTGGTCCATCTCGACCGCGTCCACATTTCTCCGGAGCAGAAGATAGATCGAAGTGATCGCACTCCAGAAATAGGTAGCCGAAAATCCCAACACGAGGAGCCTGAATATCGCTTCCCAAGTGCGAATTACTTCAGAAGTTTTTCCGATATCCGTACCCAAGACGATCCAGTTGCCAACCCACTGAGTCACTTCCAGCATTAAGTTGGCAAAGTACAGGACGCCATACCAACAGAGCGTCCCGAAAAAGAGCGCCATGACGACATAAAAAAGATAGTGTAGCGGCTTCTGGTAGATATAAGCATAGGTCCGGCTGAGCGAGTCGAAGCTATCGGAGTCTTCGACCGCGATCGCCGAGAGCATCAACGGCCAGCCAAAAATGAGTCCCAGCAGGAGGATCGTGATCACAAACCCGGCCAGCAGTGCAATCGGCCAAGCAATCGCACCGACCCAGGCCAAAAAGCTGAGCCGTAGCAACAGGCCAAGCAGCAAGATCGGCAAGGCGAGCAACAACATCCCCAACAGTGGCAACAGCGGCGCGGCGAACCCGGCCCTCCACTTCGAGAGACCGAAGCAAACCATCTCGCGGAAACTCATCCGTCCTCCGTTGATCAGATAAACGGCCGACGCACGCGAAAGGGTCGTCCCGAAAAATCCCCAGACAAAAACGATCCAAACGCCAACCGCGATACAACAAAGAAAATCGCGAAACCGACAGCTCGACCACCTCGAGAGTTCAAATGGCAATCCAAAATGGGTCCAAACCGTATGGACTTGCGGAACATTTTTGCTGAACCGGTGCGGCTGCGGAGGCAAAACACCAACCCCCCTTTCCCCCTCCGGCGCGACCCAGCCTACATTGAAGTCATAGCCAAACACGTAGGCATACCAGTCGGTCTCTTGGATTTCCTCGGCAAACGCAGCAGCCGAGCGATTTTCAGCGGCGGTCTCGCCCGAAAAACACCAACGGATCGCATACGATCCAAAAAGCATCGCCATCATACCGACCGCGCCGAAGATAAGCATGCGGAAAGAAATCGCGATCCGAAACGTACGAAAAATAATCAGCCAAGGAAAAATTTCCGACCAAACCACTCCCCAAACTCGCCCACTGTTGTTACAATCCGCCATCCGGCCGACTCCTTCTTCGTTACGACTGCTATGCCTGTTTTTACCATGCCCCGAGAGGCTCGGATCATTATGCTACAAAGCCCCCCATGCTGCAAGTTCGAATAAGGTAACAACCGTCCGCAGTCAAAACCGCGATAAACTCCCCTGAAAAACCTCACACACCCCTCCTGTTATACTAAACCGCCACCCTCCACTAGATATTCACTGTGGCGCTAAATGTCCTCCATACCTACCCCAAAAGCATGATAAATTTTTTGGATCATGCAAAAGAAACGTACCTTTCGGTTAAGGCGATCAAAAAATGTCGGAAATCGCACGGGTTTCCCTATCAAATTTTGGTAAAAGAGGTAAAATAGTCCCGAATATGATTATAGAGTGAGAGAATACATCATTTAACTTTAGCGTACCATGGATATCTTTCTAACAAGTTGGTCCTATTTGGGCCTGGTCATTATTCTGACACTTACGGGAGCCGGGCTACCAATCCCCGAAGAAGTTCCGGTCATCGCAGCCGGAGTCCTGAGCTCCAACGGGACCATGGATCCCTGGCTGGCATTCGGGGCCTGCGTCCTTGGCGCCCTGCTTGGTGACACGGTAATGTACTGGCTCGGTCGCCACTTCGGGCGAAGCATCTTGCGGGAGCAAAGCTGGTGGGCCAAGATCATTCATCCCGAACGCGAAGCAAAAATCGAACGAGTTATCAAACAACACGGGCTGAAGGTCCTCTTCTCCGCCCGATTCTTGGTCGGCATCCGTGCTCCGGTCTACATCGCGGCCGGCATCCTCCACCTGCCCTACCGACGTTTCATCTTAATGGACCTGTTCTGCGCAACGACCGTCGTGGGCCTCTTCTTCGGGGTCTCCTACTGGTTCGGTGCCGCGATCACCAAATGGATCAAAGAGGCCGAGTATGTCGCGACCGGCCTGGTCGTGGTCGTTCTCGTGGTCGTCGTGATCTACTTCTGGCGACGTCATCGCCGAAAAGTGGTCGAACGCCTGACCCAAGAAAACTTACTCGAAGATGAAACGAATGATACCACGTCCGCAGCAGACCAGACCGAAGAAAACCTCACCTCGCTGGAATCACCGTCGGAAGAAACGACAACGCCCCTCGACACCGACACCAACTGGTCCGACTCCCCTGCCCTTCACGACAAAGAGCCCTCCGACACCCCACCGACCTCCAGCCGCGTCTCGGCCGAGTAGTCAAGTTTCGATCCCTTACGCTTCCTTCTCTTTTCTCCGACGTTCAATACTGCGGCATGCCAGCCAAAATCCAAGACCGATAAAAAGATTTAAGAAACTGGTGACAAAGGGATCCGGTCGAGAGTACCAGCATAAATGGCTTGCCATCATGCCAAGAGCCGCGACGATATAAAACTCGGCAAAAACTCGCCAAGCCCACAGAGGAATCTTGGAAATGGCTACCACAAGATGAAGCATTGCATAGGCGCCAAAGGGGGCCATGGCCGTCATGATGTAGATCAAGATCGCATGTTTTTTATACCATCCCTCGAAAAACGTTGGCGGGCTTGCCTCAAATAAAAAGAAAACCACAAACGGAGCAAAAAACCCGAACAGAAAAGCAACGGTCAAGTAGAAAAAACGAGATCCTTTCATGGTACGCGACCTTTTCTTGATCCGAAACCAAGCAACTTTATTCTTTTGAGACCTTCGTCAGTGTCCGTTCGCCGCGGAGGAAGAGGGCGCCGTCGACGACGATCGGGGAACCAAGAACGACCTCGCCATACTCGGCTTTGGCCACCACTTTTCCTTTCTTGCCACTGATGTCGATCGCTTGGATCAGGCCGTCCTGGTTGGCGGTGAAAATCCGGTCACCGGCCAGCACGGGCGAGGCCCAAGTTTTGCCCTTCAGACGTACCTGCCAGAGAACCTTGCCGGTTTTGACATCCGCACAGACAAGAATCGACGGTGGTTTGAGGACATACGCACGGCCCTCGTGCACGATAGGGCTGGAGGCGTAAGAGCGCATCTTCTTCTGGCTCCAAACGGTTTCGACCGGCTCCTCACCCTCGGATGCGCCAACCGGTTTCAGTGCGTTCAGCCCCCGGGCCGGGAGATAAATCAAACCGTCCTGGACAACCGTCGAGGCGACCGTGTTGCAGTCGATCTCGTGTTTCCAGACCGCCTTGCCGGTGGCCGGGTCGAGTGCCGCCAGTTGCTTCGACGACTGGAGCAGGATCAGGTCCTTGCCATCCTCCTGCGGCAACCGGTTCGGCGTGGTCCAAACGGTCTTCTTCTTGCCCGGGATGTGCCATCGAGTCTTGCCATCGGCCAGGTTGATCGCTTCGATGAACGAATCCCCCTGATTCTCGACCTGGATGACCGCCGCCCCGTCGATCAAAAGCGGCGAGCAGGCCATGCCCGTATCGTGGCGAGCTTGCGGATGTTCATACGTAAGCCCTCGGTGCCAGAGCAGGTTGCCGTCGAGGTCGAGGCAAACCACATCGTTCGACGAGAAGACGGCGACCAGATACTTCCCGTCCGTCGCCGGCGTGGCATTGGCGATCGAGCCGAGCGGATGAATCGTCGTATAGCCGGTCGGCTGAAAGCGACGTTGCCAGAGCAATTTTCCGCTGTCGACATCATAAGCCGAGATGTAGAGCCGGTCCTGGTCGCGATCTTTTTTCAGCCCGTCGGAACTGGTGACGATAATCTTCTTGCCGATGACGATCGGCGTCGACGCCCCTTCGCCCGGCAGGTCGACCTTCCAGGCAATCCCCTCCCCGGTTTTCATATCGAACAGGTCATCGGGCACACGATCCGCATCAGGCGCAACGGCGTTACTCGTCGGGCCACGGAACTGGGGCCAATCGGCCGCCATGTTGAGCAGGAGAACAGCAAGGGTCAAGCAGAGCAGTGTGGTCGTTCGCATGATGGTTTTGTGGAGGGGAAAAATAATTGTGGTTGGTAAGTGTCATATCAAGCCGACATTGAAGCGCAGCTTCAATGTCGGATCCAAGGGAACTTGGTTTACTTTATCCAAATTAGGGACCGCCTTCGCGGCCCCAAATTCGGCTTGAATATAGCAAAAGGGGAAGATCCTATGTGGGCGGAACCACGCCGATCGTCAGCAGGAGGTTGGCGTAGATCCGTTGCTCACCGGTGGCAATAACCAGGGCGGTATCTTCACCGCGGGCTGCCTCGTAGAACGGGTATCGCCCCAGCTTCTGCAGCTCGGGACCGTCGGCCAGCAGCTTGCGGAACTCTTCGAAGATCGGTTGGTCCGAGCCGTCGTCGGGGGTCATGACTTCGGCCGCTTCGATCGGAATCGCATCGATCAGGGCCTCGAGAACGTCGGTCACTTTGACCATGCCGGGCATGAGGTTCAAGAAGACCAGGCTAGCGGCACCGGAAGAACCAGTCGAAAACGGATAGTTCCCGTCGGCGATCAGGACCTTGGAGCCGTGGCCTGCCTGTCCGAGGATTGCCAAAATTTCCGGATGAAGCATTTTACCTTTAAGCATCGTGGGTTACCTCTTTTCCTTTCTTGGGTTTGTTGGATAGAACTGGTTTCACAACTTAAAATCGTTCCATTTTCATACAACATCTTGTGGTCATCCGAAGGATCAACCACAAGATATGGGCCGCCAGGAAGTTATGAAACCACTTCTAAATAGTATAAATTCGTTTCTACTTAATGCGTTTCGCGATCCAGTTTACTAAACACATTTTGTTTTTTATATGAATGAAAACCCCGAAGGCGATTTTTTGCGAGCCGGTTTTGATGACGATTTGGTCTACCGGCTTTCCGTTGACTCGAAAGCTGTGATTCTTCTCCAGATGGACGACCGTCGTCGGGTCAAGATCGATATGACGCCGGATCTGTATCGGAAACACGCCGGTACGTACTTTCAAGAAACCGGATTCAATCGTAACGACATATTTCCCGGCAAAAAAGAACCAAGCAAAGAGCAGGTCAGGCACGCAGGCAGGCAATATAACCATCATCATGATTTGAAAATCCGACTTCGGGTCCCGGTAAGCCAAAACGAGCGGGATCGCCATGACAACCAGAACCAACGGTGCCAGCATCCCAAGCAAACGTAGGGCTTTTCGGAACGGGACCTCGACGATCGATTCTCGGCCGAGCTCTTGGCAGTAGGCGCGTCGGAACTCGTCGAAGGTTGCGTCGTCGACATCTTCGGTCACCGCGAGCGTCGCCAGGGAATACTTCGAATCGCAGGCACGACAATAGGCAATATCGGTGCTGATGTTGTAATCTTCTTCGGCGATCGGCTGATTGCAATGGGGACAGATGACGTGCATGTGATTACCCGAGCCATTTCTCCAATTTCTCTTGGAGCATATCGGCCGTGAACGGTTTGCTCAGATAGTCGGACACACCGGCTTCGATCGCTTCGACTACTTGCGACCGGTGCGAGTCGGCAGTGATCATAATGATCGGCACATCCGGCTCCTCCTGACGAATTTCTTTAATCAAAGAAACTCCGGTTTTCCCGCCCATATTTCGATCGGTAAGGATGAGGCAGTATTTCCCCGGTTCATACATCTTGATCGCTTGGGCACTGTTCTGCGCTTCGTCGACTTCCAAGTCCCCAAAGAGCTGTGCGGCTCGGGCTATAATCCGCCGCATGGAGCTGGAATCGTCGACCACAAGAATTCTTTTCATTACAACGCTTCCCGTATTTCACGTGAAAAGTTTCTGGTAAGTAAGTGTTTAGCCGACGAATATCGTTCGTCACATTTGAGCTGTTTCAAAACACGCCGGACGATGTCCGGCGGCTAAACTAGGGTCTCACTTCGGGGTCAAACGGCACTCGTTTCGCTTTTCCCCAGAGTTCCTCCAAGGCATAGTACTCTCGCGCACTCGGCTCGAAGAGATGGATGACGACATCACCATAATCGAGCAAAATCCACCGGCTTTCGTTATAGCCTTCGATACCCAATCGGCGATCCCCCAGCCCGTCTTCCAGGGCATGATCGATCTCTTCACTCATGGCATGAAGCTGACGTCGGCTCGTGCCGGTCGCGATTACAAAATAGTCGAATACAGGTGTCACTTCTCGTAAATCAAGGATGACAAGGTCCTGGCCCCGGTTGGCCACCGCCGTCTGTGCGGCGACAATTGCTCGTTGAAGTGATGGGTTTTCGCTGGTTTTCTCTTCCACAATTCTCCTCTTACGCGTAAAATGGCGAGATTGCACTAACCCACATTGTACTGACACCCCCCTGGCAAAGAAAGGGGGCCAAAATAAGGCCTCCCCAATAGAGGGGATGTAAGCTATACTTATTATATTATGAGCCACGACTTCCAAGCTTGGTCCGACGAACTGCAAAAGTTCCATAGCGCCATCGAACGACTCCGCCCGCTCGGAGACTCGATCGGGGTCGATACCCCCACGGGCAGCCAGTGGTACGAACTGCTCCTGCAGAAGCTGCTCCCCCAGCTCTCCGGCTCGCCGCTGTTGGTGGTCGGCGTGGTCGGTGGGACAAATATCGGAAAATCGGCAATCTTCAACCAACTGGCTCAGGAGAATGCGAGCGGCGTCTCCCCGCTGGCTGCCGGCACGAAACACCCGGTCTGTCTCCTGCCTGAAAGCTGCGACGACCCGGCCATGCTCGCGAGGCTCTTTCCCGTCTTCAAAACCGTCCGCTGGACCTCTGCCGAAGACGCGCTGGGCGAGACCGACGAAAATCTGCTCTTCTACCGCGTCAGTAAATCGATCCCCGAACGGCTCTGTGTGCTCGACACGCCCGACGTCGATTCGGACATGCCGGTCAACTGGGACCGTGCCCGCTCGATCCGCCAGGTCTCGGACGTCCTAATCGCCGTGCTCACCCAACAGAAATATAACGACGCGGCCGTCAAGCAATTCTTCCGCGAGGCGGTCGCGGCGGACAAGCCGATCGTGATCGTCTTCAACCAGTGCGACCTGGACGCGGACCGCGAGTATTGGCCCAAGTGGCTCGACACGTTCTGCAGCGAGACCGGCTGTAGCGCCCCGGAAGAAATAAACGGTTCGACCAAGCCCAAACGCAAGTCCAAATCTGGCACCGGAGCCGACTCTGACTCCCTCTCCAAAAGGCCCGAGCTGGTTTATGTCGTCCCGATGGACCGCAAGGCGGCAGACGAGCGGCAGTTAAAGTTTTATAAAGTAGACAAAAACGGCCAAGGCGAGCCGCGGCTGACCTCCGGGCTGAGCGAGGAGCTGGCCCGATTCGAGTTCGACCGGATCAAGCTCCGGACGCTACGCGGGGCGATGGACTGTATCTGCGACCCCCGACAAGGAGCGGCCGACTATCTCGAGCAAATCCGGCGTCGCTCGGACCAGTTCCACGAGGCATACGAATCGATCGCCGTATCGAGCCTCATAAAAATCGAGTGGCCTGCCCTGCCGTCAAAGGTCCTGATCCCCGAGCTGCGAGCCTGGTGGGACGAAGGGCGGCCCGAGTGGTCGAAAAAGATCCACGGTGCCTACCGTTGGCTGGGCGAGGCGATCGTAAAAACGGCCAAAGTCGTAGTCGGGTCCTCTTCGAGCGGCAACATCAACCCTGAGGAGCTGATGCACGAGCGGGAGAAAAAGGCGGTCCTGGCCTCGGTCGAGCACCTCTTCGACGAGCTGGACCGGATCGAGCATATCGGCAACGACATCCTCAAAAAACGCCTCGGCGATCTGCTACGTGGCGAGACACGTCAAAAAACGCTCGATCGGCTCAAAGAAGATTACGAAAAACTGCCAACCATCGACCGCGACTACCGAGACTTTATCCGGAACGAGTTGGACGCAATGCGAGCCGACTATCCCAAGGTCATGACCTGGCTCCGTGCAGCCGACCAAATCTTCGCCGTCTCGCGACCGGCAATCACGCTCTCGCTCATCGGGTTCGGTATCCCCGACATCCTGGCCCCCGGCCAATTGGCGATCGATGTCGCGATCACCGGCGGCCTGGCCAGCGGGAACGAGGCCCTGTTCAGCGGAACCGGAGCCGGCATGCGACAGGCCATCGCGCGGCTGTTCAACCGACTGCAAGGTGAGTACGCCAAGACGCGAGCGACCTGGCTCTCCGATTGGATCGGCCGCGAGATTATGGGCAACCTCTACAAAGAGTTGCAAGAAGGGGCGACAGTCACCGAGAACGACGCCTACCAGACGGCCCGCAACTCGCTCGGGCGACTCGTAACGTTTCGATAGTGAGCTCTTATTATTTCACCTATCTCCATTCCATAATTTACTTTCTGCCTATTTTCTACAAAGCCGCTTCTCTGCGCAGCAGGCGGATCCGGAATAGAGCTTCGCTCAGTTTCGGCTTGGGAAACCTCATCAACTTCAAAATGCGGAAGTACCACCCTAAAAATTCCATTTCGAGTCTAGGGAAATTTTGACCGGAATCTAACCATTCTCTCACTTGCCGATCCTGCGGTTCGGATTATACTGAATGTAGCGGTTGAAAAAGTGTACTGCTTCAGTGGTATTCAATGCCAACTTGACCTTTCCCGCTAGACGACGTATTAATTAATAGGGGCATATTCTTCCCGTTTATCCCAGCTTCACTATTTTAGTGACCCCCGGAAGGACAAGCATGAGTTACCTCGTCACAAAAACTACTTTTACTCGAAGGAGAAGCGACTTCTTCAAGAAAAATCCTTGCTGTCCCGCCGTGACGGATATCCCTGACGAATTCGTTCACGGGCCGGTCGACGGCGCCATTTTCCGACCGCTCAAAACGCATCATGACTCGCGCGGCTGGCTCACCGAGATCTTCCGCGAAGATGAAATGATCGACAACAACCTGCCGGTGATGGGCTACGTCAGCCAGACCGAGCCTGGCGTGGTTCGCGGTCCGCACGAACACTCGTGGCAGTCCGACTTTTTCGTCTTCCTCGGACCGGGCGACTTCGAATTCTATCTCTGGGACATCCGAAGCAACTCCCCGACGTGGGGCCGTATGCTGAAAGTCTTGGTCGGCGAGTCGAACCCCCAATCGGTCATCGTCCCGCCCGGCGTGGTCCACGCCTACAAGAACATCAGCGAGTATCCCGGCTGGGTCATGAACTTCCCGAACCGGCTCTACGGTGGCGAAGGCCATCAAGACCCGATCGACGAAGTCCGCTACGAAAACCAACCGGACTCCCCGTTCTTGATCGACTAGCAGTTGGCACAAAACATTCTTTTAGCGTCCTTAGCCGTCGAGCTTGCTCGACGGCTAAATTCGTGGTTTCGCTGCTGGCTCTACCCTCCTTTTTTTCAAAAAATCTCCAAAATATCGCACAGATTCTTCGCAATCGGCGCAAATCAAGGAATAGATGGGCCGTTTTGCCCTCCTCCGCCCTTCCCTCCCCCCACAGGCCAAGGCGGAAGGTTGATTTTTTG
>JASFHG010000029.1:0-14059 GCA_050123355.1 Planctomycetia bacterium | reverse complement strand
ATCGCACCAAACGCTGCTCGACGTGCAAAAAAATCGGTTCTTATGTCGAAGATGCCGTCAAGGAAAAATTCGAAAAGCAGATGGATAAGAAGGTCGTCGGGCTTTACTTTGTCGACTTCCAGAAGAAGAAAAACGAGAAACTGGCCAAGGCCTATAAAATCACCGGTCCGACTTTGGTTCTGGTGAAGGTTACCGGCAACAAAACGGACGACTGGAAGACCATGCCCAAGGTTTGGAAGCTGGTCGGCGATAAGGAAAAGTTTTTCGAGTACGTGCAGGATGGCGTCACGGGTTACCTGCCCGCGTCGTCCGAAGACGACAAGAAAGACGAAAAAGAGGATAAAAAGGAAGACGACAAGAAGGACGAGAAGAAAGACGAATAAACCGTGTGGACTTACACGCTATATCTCATCGCGGCCCTTTATTTGGGCGTGTTGACGTCGATTAGCCCATGCCCCCTGGCGACGAACATCGCGGCGATCTCCTATATCGGCCGCAAGGTCGACTCGCCACGGAGCGTGTTGGCTGCCGGGCTGACCTATACGTTCGGCCGGTGCGTTCTCTATTTGGGCTTGGCGGTTTTTCTCGGAATGACCGCCTGTTCCATCTCGGGGGTTTTGGTCTGGCTTCAAAAGTACATGCACCTGGCGCTCGGTCCGATTTTCTTGGTGCTCGGTATATTCTTGCTCCGCATGGTCGTGATCACCGGCGGTGGGACCATGATGGGCGAGCGGCTGCAACGGAAAATCGACTCGATGGGGCTCGGAGGCGCGTTTTTGCTCGGCATACTTTTTGCCGCTTCGTTTTGCCCGACCTCCGCTTTCTTGTTTTTTGGGCTGGTGACCCTGGTTCTTGAAAACGAGATCGGAACGATCAGCACGTACCTTGCCCAGATCGGGATCACCTCGCCCGAGGCAAGCGTTCCCGGCGGGATCGTCGTCCTGCCGTTGCTCTATGGCGTTGGTTCGGCCGTGCCGGTGATCTTTGTTTCGGCAATCCTCGCCTACAGTGCGAAGCACATCGGGCGGGCGTTCAACGTGATTGCCAAGATCGAACTCGGCGCAAGATTCGTCACCGGCTGGCTCTTCATCATCCTGGGAATCGGCTTCTCGGTGAAATATATTTTTAACTAGCTACCGCACCATACTCATGTCGGGTTGAGCTGCAACACGTTGACGCTCGATGTCCGACTCGCGGATCAGGACGACGATGTCTCCCTTCTTGAGGAATCGGCGTCGGCGGAATATCTCGCGGAGCGGGACCGGCGATGCTTCGCGAATCTTTTCGAGGTCCGTCTTTGCCGGCGTGCCGTCCTTTTCGAATTTCTCGACATCGGTCGTGATGACGAACGGGCAGTCCGACTCGGCAATAAACTGGGCGACGTCTTCCGGCTCGTGGAGACGACGGACCGGCGTCTTTGTGTAATAGACGAAACTCTCGCGGAAGTGGCCGAACGCGCCGAGCTCGAACGACTTTCCGTCGCACTCTTCTTGTTGGAGAACCGATCGCTTGAGCATCTCGGCCAAGGCCGGGCCGTTCTGATGCTGATCGACGCGAAGCACCGCGAAGCCGAACATGGCGACCAGGAACACGGTCGAGCTGATCACGAAACAAGCCATCGTCTTGCGGGGCATTCTTGCTTCCGAAAATCGCCAGCAGAGGATCCCGCCGATCACCAGCGGCAGCCCGACCAGACCGATGAGCCACTCGCCCGGCATGATGAAGTAACAGACGATCGGCATCGCGATGATGATTCCCAGCCCGACGAGGACAAATGTCAGTGCCGCGTTTCGCATCCACCACTGGCTCATTCGCGAGTAGTCGGTGATCCAATGATAGATGAACGGTGCCATCAGCAGGGCGATGGCCGGATAGGCGGGCAAGATGTGATGCGGCAGCTTCATCGCGACCGCCGACCAGAGCCCGATGATGGCGATCGCCCAACCGGCGGCGAACAAATAGCCGACACGCCAGGCACTTTTGATCCGGAAATTGCGGAACATCTCGGCGACCATCGGGCCGAGGAAAACCGACCACGGGAAGAAACCGATGAAGATGACCAGCACGTGATAATAAAACGGGCCGGTGTGGCCGAGGATCGCTTGTTTGGCCGGGCCGATGTTGTACTTCGCCAGAAATTCATAGATCCACACCCCGTCGGTGCGTTGCCAGACCAGGTAGTACCACGGTCCGGCGATCAGTGCGACGATCGTCATGCCGGTGATCGGTCGTAACGCCCAGGCCGCTTGCACGAGCCGCTTCGGATGGAAACATCGCACGAGCCGCATCAGCGGGCCGGCCCAAGAGATGATTCGTTTCAGGATGAACCATGGTATGAGGTGACGCACGAAAAGCCCCAGCGACCACATTGTTCGGTTGACTCGCCTGGGAGTCGAAGTCGCTTGTTCGCCGGTCAGGCCGTGCATCAAAAGCAAAAACAGGCCCATCCCGCCGATCGTCATAAGGATCCCGACGGGCCCCTTTGCCAACACGGCAATCGCCACGGCCGAGTAGAGCAGGACGAAGCTCCACCAGCTTTTCGGCAGGTAGTCGGTCATCGGGTTGTGCCACCGACCGGGACCAGTTGGTTTCTCGGCCAGTTCCTCTTTGGCTCTCGCCTTCTTGACCAGCCGAGAGACTCCGCCCACGACGATTAAGAACATCGCGCCGGTGGTCGCCAGCGTCAAAGCCGCGTCGACCGTCGCCGCCCGGGCCGAGATGGTGTAGATGATTGTCGTCGACGTAATTATTCCGGCCCAAAATCCGACTTCGGCACGGAATAGGAGTCGCCCGATGTGGTAGGTTATCAGCGCGGTCCCGATGGCACAGAGGACGGAGTGCAGCCGGACGGCCAGTTCGGTCTCGCCGAATAGGCTTTGTCCGAACATCATGAACCAGAACATCAGCGGTGGTTTGTCGGGGAACATTTCTCCGTTGAACCACGGGACGACCCAATCTCCTCTCGCGGACATCTCACAAGCACAGTCGGCGTAAAGTGCTTCGTCCATGTCGAACAGAGCGGCACTCCCGAGATTGGTGGCGAAGATGACCAAGCCGATCAGGACGATCAGCAACTGATGACGGACCATTTGTCGCACGGTTTTTATCCTTTTTTACAGTTTCAAGCCAAATTTGGGGATGCGTTAGCGAACCCTAATTTGGGCAAGGAAATAATTGTGACTTCGTGTAAAAAATCTGAGCGCCAAGCGTACCAAAATCGGGCAAGTTGACCAAGATCACTATTCGCAATGCATTTTATCTATTTTACCTCGTCGTTGCGAGCTGACCTGAATAACCGATCCTTTCGTTTCGACCGGAATCGGACCGATGAAGGAGAATGTCCAAGTCGGTATCATTGTTGGTCATGGTGTGTTAGCCGCGTGGGTTTATCCCCGCGATTTGCCATGCCAATATCGGTGCCGGTAAAGTTTTAGTAGTTGGTTAATTTTCGCGAAAAACGCGTCCCTGGTGATGTTTTTGCAGTAAATTGCGGACATAAAGTCGCGCGGCTAACGGGACGTTGTTGGGAATGGAAAGCGATTTGGACATGCAAGCGATGTCCAGTTCCTGTCAGCTAAATTTTGTTTTACCCCAACAAGGAAAGTTATGATTCACTCTATTTTCGGTCGGAAAACGTTTATCGTTGGCATGGCGTTCCTTTTCGGGCTGGCTTTGGCACTGACGGATAGCAAGCTTTTTGCCCAGGAGCCGGTACGGCGGCCGTTGCTTGGGGCGATTGATCGTTGCTTCAAGAAGATGACCCGAGAGACGAAGCAGACGAGCCCTTGGGGAGTGTCGTATGGGGTGGCCTCGCCGACGCAAGGGCCGGCGGCGACCCAAAAGGCCGGTGCTGCTTGGTATGGATACGGGATGGGCGTGCCGACGTATAGCTACGGTTGGTTCGGAGCGACTTATCGGCCAGCACGGGCGTCACACACCAGCTACTATGGCAACACTTATCAGTGGGGCTATCGGCGTGGCTTTTGAATTAGAGGACAGATAACAGGAGGTGCTACCGCACCGGCGTGAAATTTACTCTGGAGCGGAAGCTCCTCTGTCGTCTGTTCTCTTGCTTCATTCCGCGGTTCAAGGCGGCTGTCATCCCATGATTGTGCAGCCTTTCTTTTTTGCCTATTTCCTCCATCTTTCCGCCTCTTTTCTCTACTTAAGTGAAACCGCTCTTGACGCTACCCCCAGGTTTCAGTATTTACATGGTTCGAAATTTGGGGAGACGGTCTGGCTGTCTGTTTCCATGTTTCGGTGGTTTTGTAACCTCTTGAAAAGAAAGAACTTATGGGTAAACGTTAATCCCGCAGGACGTTCCATGAAATATGTCGCTTACGAGACCTCAGGCCTCGCTATTAAAAAGATTGCCATAAGAATATTGGTCCTGGCTTTGCTCCCGTTGATTTTTTCCGGCTGCGCGAAGAATCAGTACCATGTCCGCAATTTGCCGGCCCAGTATGTCGCGCAACCGGTTCCGGATCTCGACAAATTGGACCTGTCGAGTTTTGCTACTCAGTCGACGAGCCAAGATACGATTGCGTGGGGAGATGAGCTTCGTGTTCATGTTCATGCCGGTTACGAGGAGAATCCGCCCGATCCGGTAACGGTTCGTGTTGCTCGTGACGGTACGATCGCCATTCCTTCGGTGGGCCGGGTTTATGTGGCCGGTTTGGAGATCGAAGCGGCCGAGAACGCGATCGGTATGGAGAGTCGCCGGCGACAGGTTTACCCGAACCCCTTTGTTTCGGTCCAATTTTCCAAGCGGCGAATGAATCAAGTGACCGTGACCGGTGCGGTCAAAAAACCGGGTACCTATCCGCTGTTGCGTGGCGAGAGCTCGCTCATGGCGGCGATCATTGCGGCGGGCGGCTTGAGCAAGGATGCGAACGAGAATGTTCAAATTAAACGGGCCGATCCGTTGGCCAATCGCTCCAATGTCCAGCCTGTTTCGGTAATGATCGATCCCAAGACGGGTCAAGTCATTCCGGTAACGCCTCCTCAGGACAGCGGGGTCGTTCAGGTGAACCTTCTTCTGCCGTTTCGTGGCGGAGTGCCGGGTAAGTATGAGCTGAATGAAGGAGATGTGGTTACTGTCCCGCGACGTGAATTGCCGGCGGTCCATGTACTTGGATTGGTGAAGAAGCCGGGCGCTGTCGAGTTGACGGGCGACGCGGATCTCCACCTGCTCGATGCGATTTCGGCGGCCGGGGGTGTCAAAACGCACGTTGCGGATCGGGTTCTCGTGCTTCGGCATGGAGAGGAAGCGAACCAAGAGCCGGTTCGGATTTTGGCCAGTATACAAAAAGCGCTTGATGGAGATGAAAATTTGAGGCTTGCTCCCGGCGACACGGTAATCGTTCGCAATACGCCGGCGACCGTCATCGACGAAGTACTCCGCACCTTCGTTCGCATGTCGATCGGCAGCTCGATAGCACTTTGGTAATGACAAGGTCAGGGTAGCCTGACTTTTGATATTCAACAGAACTTCAGACCCAGATACTATTTTTAAAGTTCATTTTAATATGTCCAACGAGCCAACAACAAAACCTCAAGAACCTCAAGCCGACAATCAGGCGTCGCTCATGGCGATCCATACGCTTCTTCGTTTTCTCAGTGCGGTTCGTTATCGCAAGCATATTTTGATCGCGACCCTGTTCGGTACGTGTTTGCTTGGGGGTCTCTATTTTTTCACGGCGACTCGTCACTACGGGGCGAAGACCAAAATGATGGTCATCCTCAGTGGCGTGGATGAACAAGGGAACGACGTTGGCAGCAATCTGTCTGCTTTGCGAAGCAGAATGAATAGCTATAAGCAAGTTATTTGCAGTCCGGAAGTGCTCGACGACGCGCTCTCGAAGCTGGGACCTACGGACCGGGTGGATTTGGGGGATGCCGACAAAGAATTTTGGGGCATACTTCTACAGAAAAAGGTTGACGTTGCCATCACTCCCGATACACCGATTCTGGAGATCGACTATCAATCGAAAGATCCTCAGGTTGCGGTCAATGTGGTTAATGCGATTACCGACGCATTCCTCGACTTTATCGACGAAACGCGAAAGGGAACCGCGGCGGAGATTCGGCGGATACTTATCCAAGAGCTCAAGGAAATTGAAAGAAAGCTGGAGGTGAAGCAGCAGGAGCTCAAGGTTGCACGGTTAAAATATGGCGAGTTTGGCACGAACATTCGCGGGGAATCACACAACCCGGTCATTAAAAAGGCCATCTTTTACGCGACCCAATATGACGAAGTCCAATACGAGCGGATCAAATTACAAGCGTCTCTTTCGTCCATTCAGATGGCGGTTCAAAACGGTGAAGACTTGCAGCAACATCTCCTTACGTTGAGTGATGCGGTGGGTAGGGAAGTGTTGTTGGAAAGTTTTGGACTGAGTCAGAGAGATCGATATACGCGTAGCGAGCTTGAACGGTCGTTGGTTAATGCTAGGGCCGAGCTCGAATCGATGCGAGGTTTGTACGGACCGGCTCATCCGAAGATGGTTCAGCAAGTACAAAGGGTTCAGCAGATTGAAGGGTATCTCAATAACTTGCAAGTAAAAGCAGCTCAAAATGTTGCCCAATTGCAGGAAAGCTATCTGCGGCCCATGTTGATACAGATGGTGCAGCAGAAGCTTGCGGAAACGATAAAAAAAGAAGAGTCGTTGCGTCAAATGGCTGCGGTCACTCGTAACGAAGCGATCCATCTCAGCGGTGAGTTGACTGCCGTGAGGATGGTAGAGCACGATATCGAGCGAATGAAAGGGATGGGGGATGCGTTGCTCCAACAGCTTGCTTCACTTGACCTCCAACACGGCGGTTCGGAAATTTCGGTTCGCATTATGAAGAAGCCGATTGTCAACAAGCAGCCGGTAAGTCCCCAGCTCCGCAAGGTCGCGGCGATTTCGATATTTGCCGGCTTGTTTCTCGGTTTGCTGATCATCTACGTGCTCGACGAGCTTGACGACCGCTTCCGAAGTGTTGAGGACATGGAGCGTCAACTTCGCGTCCCGGTCATGTCGATCATACGACGGCTTTTGGTCGAGGGTGGTGTCGGCCCCGATTCGATTCAGGTCCACGTTGCTCCCAGTGCATCGGAAAGTGAGGCCTTTCGCACGTTGCGGACGTCGTTGACACTTCAAGGCCAAAATTTGCAACGGCTCATCGTGACCAGTCCCGAGCCGGGGGACGGCAAGACGACGATCTCCTCGAACTTGGGCGCTTGTTTTGCTCAGGCAGGCAAGCGGGTGTTGATGTTGGATGCCGATATGCGGCGGCCCGGCTTGACTCGGATTATGGGCATGCAAGGTCAGGAGGGACTGTCCGATTTGCTCCGAGAACATGTCCCGGTCAAAGAGATGGTGGGGCACATGATTTTCAGTACGGGTGTCGAAGGGTTGGAGATGATCCCGAGTGGTGCGCGGCCGACCAACCCGTCGGAACTTTTGAGTAACCATCGCATGAGCGAACTGCTCGATTGGGCCAGTGCTCATTACGACATGGTGGCCATCGACTCGCCACCGATTCTTGCCGCGAGCGATTGTGCGATCCTCGGGACCTTAGTCGACGGTATTGCGCTGGTGGTTCGGCCGGATAAGAGTCGACGAAAGACGATTTATCGTGCGGTCAGCTTCTTTACCTCTCTCAATTTGCCGCTGTTGGGGATTGTCCTCAATAATGTTACTGCCGAGGATAAGGCGGGCGGATATTCTGGTTATGGCTACGGCTATGGCTATGGCTACGATTATCACTATGGTGGCGAGGAGTATGAGGAAGAGATCGTCAACGAAAGCCCTCACGCGATCCGGCCCAAACCGACCGTCCCTCAACGTGTGGCCTAAGAAGTACCAACTCGATTGAATCAAGGTTGCATCGGTAAAAGGATGTGTTGTGACTTCCCACTCAGTAAAAAAATCATTGGACTCCCGCTCTGAGCGGGTTCTGCTCGGCTTGGTCGATTTCGGATTGATCATGGCCCTGTTCGTCGTCCCGATGATGCTCGGTGGGAGCCATGCCCTGGGCCGGTTCACGTTGGTCCTCGCGGCCGCAATTGCCGGGACTGCCTGGGCCGCACGACAAGCACTCCGAGGAAAACCTTTTCTGCCGAAGACGTGGGCGATCGCGATTCTTGTCATCGGGCTGATGATTCCGGCGGTTCAATTGGTCCCGTTGCCCGAGGCGGTCAGGAATCTGATTTCACCCCATCTGGCCAAGATACTCCCGCTTTGGCAGCCGGGTGCCGATCCGGCGACGCGGTTGGGGACGTGGGAGTGTTTGTCGTTGAATCCTTCGGAGACGATGGCCGGGCTGGTTACTTTTGCCGCCTATTCACTGTTGTTCGTTGTGGTTGCCGGGCGGATTCAAACGGTCAAGTACCTGCAGCGAGTTTTGCAGTTGTGTGGCGGCGCGGTCCTGCTGGTGGCGGTCTTCGCGATCGTGCAGCATTTTTACGGCAACGGCAAGTTCTTTTGGTTCTATGAACATCCGTACAAGTCGCCCGATGGCGCTCTCAGTGGCCCCTTTCCCAACCGAAATCATTTTGCCCAGTTCATGGCCTTGGGGATCGGTCCGATTTTGATATGGATTGTCAACCATTATTCGGCCCGAGCGCACGGGATGCCCAAAAAATCGAAGCCGTCTTTCCAGTATTCGAGCTTTGAGAAACCGTCGTCAAAAAAACGGCACGCTTCGACGGACTCGAAACCCCAAAACTCGTCCTCCCATGCGTCGACCCAAGCCGGGCAGTTCGTATTGGCCATGATGGCAGGCGTGGTGATGTTTGCTTGCCTTTTGAGTCTCTCGCGAGGTGGGAGTGTGGCGCTGTTCGTCGCGATCCTTGTCTGTTGCGGTATCTCGTTTTCCGTGAAGGGGGCCAATCGGCGGATGGTCGGAGCGGTTTTGATGGCCGGTTTCATCCTCGGCAGTGCGTTGATGATGTTCGGCTACGAGAAAGTGTGCGATCGGCTCGGAAATTTGACCAGTGGCGACGTCGAACTGATGGACCTCGAGGTCGGACGGCGAGTGATTTGGGAGACCGACCTGCGTGCTTCGTCCCACTTCCCGATCTTCGGTACGGGCGTTGGCACCCATCGCGATGTGTATCCGATCTTTTTCGATCATGTCCACAACAATCGGAGAGAGTTCACTCATGCCGAAAACGGGTACATCCAAACACTCCTCGAAACCGGTGGCATTGGTCTCTTGACACTCTTGGCTGCGATCGGGTTGATTGGATTTTGGTGTGTCGACGGGCTGAGGAAGAGTCGTTCTGATTCGCTACGACTTTGCCTGGCCGCGATTGCGGCCGCGATCGGTGCGTCGTTGTTCCACTCGATGACGGATTTCATTTGGTATATTCCCGGTTGTGCGGTGATGACGATCGTCATTGCCGCTTGTGCGTTTGGTGCGTATCGTTTGGCACTTCAAGAGGCGGAAGAACCTGAAGGGGCGGCTGCGGTTTCTCGATCGTCGAGAAAAAGGAAGCCGATGCCAAGCACGGGCAACTGGGTCGCCGTGGGGACCGTGATCGCGATCTCCTTCATCATGCTCCAAGAGCAGTGGGGACCACTTCTGGCAGAGCCCTATTGGAACGAATCAATCCGCGCGAACAAGGATTCAGAGTATGAGACCGTGGTCTTGGACGATCTTCCGAAAGAAGATCTCGGCAAGGCAGCACGGTATTTTACCGAACAGATCGAACGACTTCAAAAGGTGGTCCAATATCAGCCGGACCATGCGCATGCGCATCGCACGCTGGCGATGAACTACTTGAATCTGTTCGAAGTTCACCTGCTCGTCGATCCGAACCCCTTCTCGCTGAGACATATCAGCGACGCGACCCTGCAATCCCATTTTCAGTCGAGAGAGGCCGCCCTCGAGTGGCTCTATCGGGCGTTCGGTAAAAAAATCTCGCTTTTGAAAATGGCCCAGTATCATGCGCGACGGAGCGTTCAGGCATGCCCCACGCTCGGGCGTTCGTATCTCAATCTGACGGAGCTCTGTTTTCTGGACAATTGTTCCTTCGAGCAGAAGATGGAGTTGGTCGATCAGCTGTTGCTCGTTCGGCCGCAATGCGGCGACTCGATCCTCGAATTGGCCAACGCGGCAATCTTTGCCGGAGATTTCGAGCAATGGGCCGAGCTGTCCAAGCGTGCGTATAAGATGAACGTCGATACGCGACGGCGGGTGCTCAGTAGTTTGCTCGACAATAGCCAGACCGACATGCTTCCCCTGATGATTGGGATCGAGATTCAGCAGTTCGAGCCGGATTATAAGGACGCCCTCTTCATGATTGCACGGTGCAAGAAGCGGCTCCCCGAAGAGCAGTTGGTCGATCTGCGTCGTTACTGTGCCGCGCAGGCACTGAACGGGATCGAGGAATGCGAGCCGCATCAACAGGCTGCCCGTCGCAATGCGGCCGTGATCCAATATGAAAAGTTGGGCCAGCTAAACGAGGCGTTCAAGCAACTGCAATTTGCCTATCAGGCGGATCCCAATAGCTTTGGCGTACGTCACTTGATGGCGAGATTGCTGCTGAAACATGGATCGCCGGGCAAAGCGATGGAGCATGTCCAGTGGTGTCTCCGCCGTAAGCCGGGCAACAAGTCTTTGGAGCGTCTCTATCAAAAATGCCTGGCCGCAAAGATCGAAGCCCAAGCCCGTGCCGAACAAGAGGCCGAAATGATCCGGTAGTTCGAGCCCGGAAAACCCGAGTGTCAGGCGACTGTCTTGACGTCGGAGTGAAGTTGTAGGAAAATGCAGGGGACAGTAAGCCCCTTTGTGGTAATTTCAGATCATCTTTCGGTTGGATGTGGCGTTGCCAAAAGGGGCTTGGAATGATGTGATCAAGAATCTTGAAGTGCCCCATGTCCCAATCTTCCGACTTTTTTGCGAATGAGGTGATCCGTGCATCGGCCGGGACGGGCAAGACGTTTCAACTGAGCAATCGGTACCTCGGGCTGGTCGCGGTTCGAGAGCCGTTCGAGACGATTCTCGCGACCACCTTCACGAAAAAAGCGGCCGGGGAAATTCTCGATCGGGTTCTGCTCCGGTTGGCCGAGGCGGTTATCGAGTCGGACAAGCGAGAAGAGCTCGGGAGGTTCACCGGCAACGAGTCTTTTACGGCCGATGACTGGCTCTCGCTGCTGCACCAGATGGTCCACCGTTTGCACTCGCTTCGGATCTCGACCCTCGACCAGTTTTTCTTGCAGCTAGCCCGGATCTTCAGCCTGGAGTTGGCGATGCCGCCCGGCTGGCGGATCGTGGACGAGACGGTCGACGCACGGCTCCAGGCCGAAGCGATCCAAAACATCTTGGCCGAACATGACACCTCCGACGTGCTCCGCCTGATGCATCAACTGACGAAAGGGGACGTGGCTCGGTCGGTTGAAAATCAGCTTGCCACGCTGGTCAAGAATCTCTACTCGATCTATCTCGACGCACCGGCCGAGGCGTGGGATGCGTTCCGCCCGCCTGCGAAGCCGGCCGACACGGCGATCCACAATGCGCTATACGAACTGCGTGAAAATCGGGATTGGACGACGCATAAAAGCATCCTCAAGGCACTCGACAGCGATTACGAGCGGTTCTGTTCGCAGGACTTTGAAAAATTTCTCAGCGGAGGACTCGCCAAGGCGGTCGCCGAAGGGAAGGACGTTTATTACCGGCAGCCGATTCCGCCGACGATGGTCGATGCGTACGAGACGCTGCTGGCCAAGGCACGTGTCGAGCTGATCTTCCCGATCATCAACCAGACGCGGGCAACACGCGAGCTGTTGGAGCGTTTCGATCGTGCGTACCATGCGTTGAAGCAGTCGCGACGTGGTTTCCGGTTCGAGGATGTGACGCGGCGGGTGGCCGATTCGCTCGGGTTGAATCCGCAAGAGAAGCCGAACCTGCGCAAGGCCGACTTTCGACTCGACGGGCGGCTCTCGCACTTGCTGCTCGACGAGTTTCAAGACACGTCGCCGATCCAGTGGCGTGTGCTTCGCCCGTTCGCGCACCGGACGGTTGAACCGGCACCGCACCGTTCGTTTTTTTGCGTCGGGGACGTCAAGCAGGCGATCTACGGCTGGCGTGGCGGCGTGGCGGAGATTTTCGAGGCGATCGACCGCGAGCTGGCTAACCTGACGCCCGGCTCGCTCGAAACCAGCTACCGTTCGTCGCCGGTTGTAATCGAGACGGTCAACCGGGTGTTCGGTTCGCTGATGATGAACCAGGCTCTGCAAAATTATTCGAAAGCGGCCGAAACGTGGGCCGGTCGTTACGCAATCCACTCGACCGCGCGATCCGCACTCGCCGGCCACGCGACGCTTGAAGTTGTCCCGATGCGTTTGGAGGAAGGTGAGGAAAAAGTTTCGACCGACGAGAGTCAGGTTCAGGTCGAGCAGTATACCACGCAGCGGATCGCCGAGTTGCACCGAAAATTGCCCGGCGCGAGTATCGGCGTGCTTGTCCGAAGGAACGAGACGGTCGGTCGGCTGATCGGGCGGCTCCGCTCGCTTGGGATTCGTGCGAGTGAAGAGGGCGGCAACCCGTTGACCGACTCGTCGGCGGTCCAGGTGGTTCTCTCCGCGTTGGCGCTGGCGGACCATCCGGGCGATCGCACCGCACGATACCACGTGGCGCACTCGCCGCTCGGTGCGTGTCTCGGTTTGGTAACTTATGACGATGATCGCTTGGCCGGCGATGTCGCTCGTTCGATTCGCGAGGAGCTTGCCGAGGCGGGTTACGGGCCGACGATCTACCGTTGGACCCAGGCGATGGCCCCGTCGTGTGACTCGCGGGACTTAAACCGACTGGTGCAATTGGTCGAGATGGCCTACGGCTATGAGATCGACGCGACCTCGCGAGCGGATCATTTCATCGAGACGGTCCAAAAGCGTCGGGTGGAAGACCCCAGCTCGGCTAACGTCCGTGTCATGACGGTCCACCAGTCGAAGGGTCTTCAGTTCGATATCGTGATCCTGCCGGAGTTGAATCAGAAGCTGACCGGCAACACGCCGACCCTGCTCGTCGATCGACCCTCGCCGACCGAGCCGGTCCGGCGTGTCTGTCGCTATGTGAACAAAGATATACGTCGGATCATGCCCGAGGTGATCGAGAAGATGAGCGACACGTACACACAGCAAAGCGTCGAAGAGTCGCTCTGCCTGCTCTATGTTGCGATGACCCGAGCTGTTCACGCGTTGCACATGATCGCGGCCAACCCGACGCAGATTAGCGGAAGGGGAGGAGCGACGTATGCGAACGTGCTGATTGACGGGCTGGGCGAAGGTTTCCAACTTGGCGAGGCGGACTGGTTTGCCAACGAGCCGCATCTCTCGGTTGGTGATGGTGCCGTTAGCGGCGGGGCTTATCCCCGCGCTGATCAACGTTTTTTAACTCGGGGACAAGCCCCGCCGCTAACAGAACCGCCGCCATGTTTATCGCTTGCGCCCTCGACACGTCGGCGACGTGGGTGGGAGCATACGAGTCCCTCGAAGTTGGAAGGAGGGAACCGTGTCCGGCTGGCCGAGCGGCTTCGTAGTGATCCGGGCCGCCGGAACGCGTTGCAGGAAGGGACCGTCCTTCACGCCTGGTTCGAGACGATCACGTGGCTCGATCAAGGGACGCCTGATCGCGAGCGACTCCGCGAGATCGCTCTGCGGCTTGGTGGGGTGGAGAATATCGACCGTTTGCTGGACGAGTTCTATCGGTTGCTCGAAAAGCCGGCAAACCGCGCGGTGCTGAGCCTGTCGGCCTATACGAAAGAGCCGACCGATCCGAGCGAGGCTACCCCGATCCATGTCCGTTCGGGAGTGCGTCAGCCCGAGTGGCGTGTATGGACCGAGCGGCCGTTTACCGTGCGAGATGGCGGCTCGACGATCATGACCGGCGTGATCGACCGGCTCGTGGTCCTGTTCGATGGCCAGACGCCGATCGGTGCCGAGGTACTTGACTTCAAGACCGACCGGATCGCCGCCGAACAGCGCCCGGATCGTATCGAATTCTATCGCCCCCAGATCGAAGCCTACCGCCGTGCCGTCTTGAAATGGTACCCGATGCTCGAAGAAAG
>JASFHG010000028.1:0-14130 GCA_050123355.1 Planctomycetia bacterium | reverse complement strand
AAGGTTATTCTTTTCGCAGACCACCCGTGGCAAGTCGCTTCACTGAAGTCGCTTCGCAAGGAAATTGAAAAACATCGTAAAACCCTGGCCCAAGGAAGCAACCTTGCGGCCGCACTCGATCTGGCCGCTGCATCCGTCCGAGAAGGTTCCAAGGGCGAGGTTCATCTTTACTCCGATGGACGAGCCACGACCGGAAATACCATGACGGCCGTTCAGGATCTGGCTCGACGCGGTCTGCCACTGAAGACGATCATCATCGGAAAACCACTTCAAAAAGAATTGATCCTCAGCGACGTAAAAGCTGCCTCGACGGCGATGCAAGGAGAGACTCTACCGGTCGAGGCAACTCTCGAAGCAACCGACGCGGGCGTCGTCGCATTGACCGTAACCGATGCATCCGGAGAAGAGGCCTTTGCTCGCGAAATTGCTGTCACGAAAGGGAGCCAAACACTCGACCTGACCCTGCCGCTTAAACAGCGAGGGACAACCTATTTCAATGTCCGTGTCAATGGCAAAAAGGACACGCTTGCATCGAACAACCAAAAACAGTTTGCGGTTGAAGTGCTTGCTCCCTATTCCATCGGACTAATCGGAACTTCCGAAGCGGTCCCCCTCGATAAGTTGCTCAAGCCTTCCGCCGCAGTGAAAATGATCTCGCTCCAAGCCTTGGAAAAAGTAGAACCGTCTCAAGAAAATCCATTAAACCAGTACGACCTTATCGTTCTGGCCGATACGCCTGCCAGCCAGCTTGGCATCAACGCTACGAACCAGTTAATTCAAGCAGTTCAGAACGGCTGCGGGCTGCTCGTAACCGGTGGTAAACGTTCTTTCGGACCGGGCGGTTATCTTGATGGTCCACTGGCAAAAGTGCTACCGGTCCGATCGATCCAAAAGATGGAACAACGCGATCCGAGTGCAACGCTGGTAATTATCATCGACACTTCCGGCAGCATGGGCGGGGCACGAGTCCAATTGGCTAAGGAAATTGCCCGACTGGCAATCAAGCGACTCAAGCCACACGACAAGGCAGGCGTCGTCGAGTTCTATGGCTCAAAACGCTGGGCCGCACCGATCCAGCCTGCGTCCAACGCGATCGACATCAACCGTGCTTTGAACCGACTTTCTTCAGGCGGCGGTACGGTTATCTTGCCCGCGATCGAAGAGGCCTATTTTGCACTACTGAACGTCCGAACACGAACCAAGCACGTTTTGGTGCTCACCGATGGTGGTATCGAGACCGGTGCGTTCGAGCCACTGATCCGAAAAATGGCCGACCGAGGCATGACGCTCTCAACCGTGCTGGTCGGGCCGAGCACCCACTCGACATTCCTCACTCGACTCGCTCAATGGGGACGCGGCAAGTCGTATCACGCACCGAGCCGATTCAATCTGCCCGAAATTTTGATCAAACAGCCGGAAAGTTCACTGCTGAGCCCATGGATCGAGCGAGCGACCCAAATGACCTTGGAAGATCGCTCCGTGCTTACCAATTCGATCAACTTCGACCATGCTCCGCTGTTGACCGGCTACGTCGAAACCGAGGCTCGTCCAACGGCCGACGTCCTGATTGGCTCGGCACTGGACCATCCGATCCTCGTTCGTTGGCAATATGGCCTTGGTCACGTCGCGACACTAACAACCCAACTTGCCGGCAAGTGGTCTGAAGATTTGGTAAAGTGGGATGGCTATGGCCCGTTGTTCTCCGGCCTCTCTCGATCCCTTGCTCGACGCACCGATCGGATGCCGATCCAATTTACATGCACCGTAGGCCCCGAAGGACTAACGATCTTTGCGAAGTCGACGACCCTCGATACAGCCGACAATGCAGCAAGTCTGGAACTGACGGCAACAGACCTTTTAGGTGAATCGGTTTTCCAAGAGACTCTCGAACCGGTCCAGCCGGGCCAATGGCTGACCCGAATTCCCCTGAACTCGATCGTTGCTTCCCATAACGATTCTCAAATTCTGCATCTGGAAGCAAAGACCTCGACCGATACCCTGTCCAGTGGTGCAGTGGTTGTTCGTGCCAGTGATGAATTTTGCACTATCGAACCCGAAGCAACCTCGATGGCCAACTGGGAAAAAACGTGTCAAGAAGTGTTAACTCAAAAGAATAAGGAAAAAGGTATCGTGGCATCGCAAGCCGATTCCCCTGTAGAGCTCCGCTCGATAATGATTATCTTGTCGTTGATACTGTTCTTCGTACAAGTCACGCTACGACGTGTTTTGCCAGGTCGACGTTTTACGGTTAATGCTCCCAAGAATTTGGCCACCTCGGCGACAGCCGTTTTGGTCTTGTTCCTAACGTTGCTGGCCACCACGTCCTCGGCCGCCACGAAGAAGTCTACTGAAAACCTGTTGCCAAACGACGTGGTCGTAAAATCCCAAGCTTTATATCAAAAAGGCGAAACGAAAGAAGCCAGTTCGATTTTGAAAAAGGCAGTCACGGCAGCAACAAAAGATGTTTCGGCCCACGCGGCCCGACTCGCATGGCTGTATGGCGATTCGAAAACGGCTTCCGAACTTTTGGTTCCGGATCCAAGGGCAGAAGGTAAGACGCGGTGTCGTGAAGAGTTGTTGCTAGGCACCGTGTTACTGGAAACCGATCAATCGGCCAAGTCAATGAAGCATTTCCAGAGAGCGTATGAATATGCGTCGACGCCGACCGACCGTCGTTTTGCGATGGCGATGCAAATTCATGCGGCCCGCAAGGCCGGAAAGCTGGACCGGTTGGCCGATCAATGGTTCGCAGAAAAGGAACTGCCGAAAGAACAAATTCAGGCCTTGATCCAAATTCTCGGCGAACTCGATCGCCATGAAGACGCCTTCAAGCTGGTCGAACGCCCGGGCCTTTCGGAAGAACTCTCGGTGAGTCTGCAAAAGGAAGTGGTTTCTCTGGCAATCGATGCCGGCAAGACCGAGCGAGCGATGGCCGTTTATCACCAATTGCTCGAGGAGCATCCACGAAACATTTCATATCTTTCAGCCGCCGCACGGCTCTATTTGCTTGAGGATCGCCGACAGGAGGCAATCAAACTTTTCCAAGACGCGATTGAAGCCACCGAAGTTACAAAGCCCAAAACCCTTTTACGTCTGGCAGATGCAGCAGCCGACTTGGCACTGTATGAACAAGCGGAAAAGGCGATGGACAAAGCGGCCAAGCACTCGGACGTGGCACGCATCAAGTCGATGATCAAAAAAGTAGATCTGGTACGTCGTGCAGGAGACCCGGACAAGGCTCTGGACATGCTCGCTTCCATCCGGCCTTTGCTGGATGACCATCCGAAACAGTTACTTGCCGTTGCCGAAGCGTACGACCGTTATGGCGACCATGTCGAAGCGTTCTCGCTGCTTAAGGTACTTTACGAAAAGACCAAAAGCGAAGACATTCTCGCTCAGGTAGCTTGGCTTTCGGAAGAGAGTGGCGAGATGGACGAAGCCTATAAATACTGGGTAAAGCTCTGGCGCCAGACCAAAGTGCCTGCGCGTCGTCGTCATGCCAAGACACGGATGCTGGATTTGGCCTCTCGAAATGGGAAGCTGATCGACATGGTCCTCGATATCGAAGAAAAGCTCGACGTCCCCGGTATCGAAGAAAAACTCGATAAAGATCAGGATATGAGGGAAGAAGTCCTGTTGCTGGTCGACATTTACTCACAGACCAACGACGCTATCTCGGCATCGGAAATCCTCTTTACGTTCGGCCAAAAAAAGGGCAAGGGAAAACTCGACGTGGCCAAGCGACTCGTTCGGGTTTATATCGATTGCGAGCTGTTTGCCCGAGCCAACGCCCAGCTTTATAAACTGGTCAAGATGGATCCGGAGCACGCCGCCGATTATTACGAACAGATCGCCATGCTGGCCGTCGAGCGGGGACGTCCTTACGAAGCACTTCAGGTGACGAAAAAGCTGAACTCTCTGAAAAACGCGGGCAACCACGCGGCCGAATTTTCCGCCGGCGTTTATGAGTTGCTCGATATGTATGACGAGGCGATCGATGCGTATGAAGCTGCCTACCAAAAACATCCCGGCCACATCGAAATTCTGCTCCTTTGGGGCCGAGCGATGCAAAAGGCCAACCGAAAAGAGGAAGCGGTCCAACGGTTCCTCGATATTGCCAAGACATGCGAAAAAGACGACCAGTTTGTCATCGCGATCGACGGGCTGTTAAACCTCGAAGCCGGCCCCAAGATTCTAAAAGAGGCTCTCTCGTTGATCGAGCGGCGACTTGCGGCCGATTGGAACAAGGTCTTTTATTATGATCTATCGTGTGACTTACTGGACAACCTGGGTGAACCAGGTCGGAAGCTGCGGCTTCTGCAACAATCGCTCATCGCGGCCGGCATGCGACGCCCGACCGTCTTGCGACAATTGATGGATGAAGCAACCACGATCGGCAACTCCACGGAAGAAAACATTGTCGTCGACTATGGCCGGATCCTCTTGGCCCTCGGTGACGAAGTACCCCCTTCGGTCTTCTTGCAGATCGGGCAAGCAATGCTCAACGCCAACGATGTCAAGACCGCCGCAACCATCTTCAGACGTGCGGGAGTCCATGGCGGCTTTGCGGACATCGGACGACGCGTTGCTCAGCTCTACGAAACCGCCGGCAAGGCCCAACAAGCCGAGTCGATGCTCCACGAATTGTTGATCACCGAGCCAGACGCCATTGACCTTTTGATCCAAGCGGGTGGGCTCAGCGAACAAACAGGCCATTTTGGTCGCGCGTTTGATTCCTACTCCAAAGCGGCCAACCTGCTCATGGATCGTGTTCCGCCGGTAGTGCGAGCTAAACAGACCAAGCCAACTACCGGACGTTATCGCCATTATCGCCGAAGTTACAACCTGAGCGAAGTCGAGCTCTATTTGGATCATGCGATTGTCGGGTTGGTCAACTCGGCTCGGACTCCGGAACGTCAAACTCACATGCTCGATTCCCTGCTCAAACAAACCGAGCAAGAGTTAGCCGACTTGAAAAAACAAGATAACCTGAAGGAGACGCTTGAAGAGAACCCGCGACTTGCACGACGCATCAGCCTGCTTCGTCGAGTTGCATTTGCCTTGCACCGTCCAACCTGTGCGGCACAAATAGATCGTGTTTTGGTAACGGCATATCCCAAGCAAAAAGACCTTTTGGATAAAATACTCAAGGACTATGTCGATTGGGGATTTTTCGCAGCCGCTTATGATTTGGGCGAACTGCGTCCCAGCTCACGCAAAATTCCGACGATGCAGACCTATTGGCTGCTAAAAGACGAAAAAGAGATCGCCAGTTGCATAGAGAATCCAAATATCTTGTCCAGAAAAGCGAGCGAATTCATCCCGGCCATGCTTGCCAAGGGGCGTGTAGAAGACGTCCGCAAAATGTTCTCCAAGCTTTCCAAAACCCATTACTTGACGAATGTCGTCTATGTAACGGCCCGTGTCCTCGACGATTCAGAAACGCTGACCGAATGGGCCAAGAAACGCATCAAGACCATTTCTCCAAGTGCGCCACGCGCCGATACCATGCTACAGAATATTGCCGAGTTGGCCTGGCCCAATTTTGATGACGAGGTGCGCAAAGAGTATCTAAAATTGCTCGACAAGATGATAGGAAAATCGAAGACCGGAAAATCTTCTTTGAGGCGGTTGCGATTGGAATTGACGGCCCAAGGCGACCAGTTCATGAAGGCCGTGGCAAAAAATGACGATGTTCTGAAAAGTTTGATGTCGAGGCGTAGCTACCGAGGGACCCGCAATCTGGAAAGCTGGTTCTCTGCAATGCCTACAAAAACACGGATCAGGGCTCTTCAGTTGGGTTGTAAAGTGAATGCCGGCCAACGTCAACGTGGATTCTTGTTGGAAGTACTTAAAGAAGTCGACTCGCTCAATGATGTTGAATTGACCCAAAAAATCGTCGAGCTTTTCAAGAAGACTCCCCCGATGAAATTGCATGAGAAAGCTGCATACCATCAACTGACACCGGCACCCTGGTATCGGCTAAACTCTTCCGCAGGCAAAGCAGCCGCGGCAGAAATTGCGGATCAGCTTTTGAAAGATCATCCCTCGGAACCGTGTGTCACGGCACTACACGCCATGGCAATGGCGAGACAGTTTTCCGGTCCAAATGCAAAAAAGCCGACAACCGCTTCCAAGGAAGCTCTCGAAGCCCGAAAGCTTATGTTCGAGGTCATCGAGCGTATGGTTTCTCGCAAGTCACTAGGTTATCAAGATCAAAGATTCATGCTCGATACGGCTACTGTCCTTCCCGAATCGGATATCAAGGCCTTTGAAGAGTTGCTCGATAAACGAGTCGAAAAAAGTGGCATGACCGTTTCGATTGCCTTTGCACAATACTGCATGCAGAAGCGGCTGGGGAATACCGAAAAAGCTCTGGGCATGTTGAAAACTATTTTCGAGTTGGCCCCAGGAGAAAGAACAAGCTCGTACGCCTACTTTACCGTCATGAAACGATTGGGGCGGGACGCCGAACTGGCCGACATTCTGGGCGAGAGTGCCCATGCAGCCTCTGCGGAATCCTCCCACTGCCAAGCTCTTTCCGAAGCCTACGGTCGGCTTTATCGCTTCGATGATGCGATTCGAGTTGCGCGTCAGGACACTTCCACCACGTCGCCTATCCGGCTGATCGGGCTGGAAGCTGCCGGCGGCAGTACAGAGGGTGTGTTACGTGAAATTCGCCGATTCCTTATCCAAGGACGAAAGAGCCGCATGCATTTCTATGGCTCGGGATTTTTCCAGATCACCCCCGGCGGGATGCGAGAATTTCTCGAAACGCCGCAAAATACATCCATGGACTATCGTAATCGAAAGGGGGTTTACGAACTCCTGGCAGATCAACCTTTTGCGGTGGAAGAATGGAAAAATATGCTCCGTGCCGCCACGTCGGCCCCCTCGAAAATGGACAACTTGAATAAGTTAGTAAGCGGTTATGCAAAAGCGCTGGTTCTGGCAGGAAAAGCCAAAGAGGAAATCGAGGCGATCCATGCTCGTCATGCACGAGGAGTATCGGACAAAAAAGACATGCTCCTTTTACTTTCCTTGCTCAGCGAACTGCCGATGGATTCGAAAATCACGGTGGACAAGTCCTTACCGGAACTCGACGAAATGCTCTTCGCTGTCCACTGGTCCGATCGCCAACAAGTTACCAAATTGGCGCGTGCCCTATTCAAGGCCGGTCGCGTGGAGGAATCGCGTTATCTCTTCCGCTGGGCCATTGCCTCAAGTCAATGGGGCGTGCGAAACGAGTTTCGTTATTCTAACGTATGGGAAACTGTCGATGGGCTGATCGAAACTTATCCAAAAGAAGAACGGGCCAAACGAGCGTTTGAAATCCTCAAACAACTCAAGCCGACACCTCTGAGCGTTTGCTTCAGTGACGTTCATGAAGAAGAACGCTTCAAACGGCTCTTGCCTTTGATCGGAATCTGTCCCGAAGTAAAGAAAGAGCTCCGAAAAGAAGCCGACGATTTCCGTGAACGAATTAACCGTGCCCAAGAGACCCCCTCCAAAAATGTTTTGGCAACCCTTGCCGCGTTGGAGGCCTCGCTCGATCGGACCGACGCGTTCCAAAAGACAATCCAGAAAACATTCAACATGGAGGAGTCGAATCGTTATAGGGCCCCGGCCTTTTTCGACTGTCGCCGCTTCCTCCCGCCCGCGAAGGCAATGAAGAATCCGGAAAAACATTTGAAGATTGTCCTCCAGGAACTCAAAAAGCGAAACGAGGCAAACGATCTCAGAAATTCCGAGTATATGCGGTCCTTGTGTCTCTTGGGGAACTGGCAAGCAACCAATCAGGTAAAAACGTCGGCTCTACGTGACGTGATCGCCAAAGCGGCCAAGCGGATGGAAACGACCGGCCAGTTCGAATCAGATCCAGCCACGACCCTCTGGTTGATCGACTACTACGACCAGACAGGCGACATCGATGCAGCCTACCAACTGAGCAAACGGCTCCTTGAAAACCGCTGCTATCCTCCGAGTCGTTTCCCCTGGTTGTTTGCGGAGATCAAAAAACGCGAAAACAAAAAAGCGTATCAGGAAGCGATCAAGATCGGTAAGAGCTATAGCAAACACCCGATTCTGACGGCGAAGTAAAACGTCAATTATGTTTTTGCTCTTGCTTTCGTTCCTTACTGCGACGACGGTTTTCTTCCTGCTCGCGGAGCGTGACGCCCGATTCGAGAGAATGGCGGCGGTCTTTTTGTTGATCGTGGATTGAGCCAGGCACAATCTCTTTGACCACCACGTCGTCAAAATCGACGTTGCCTGCACCGAGATAGCCGTAAAGCATAACGCGGCCCCAGCGGGGTGTGTACTTGGTATGTTTGGGCGTAAAGTCCTCGGTCTGCACGTTCCATTCATCCTTGGGACCATCGAGGTTCTGCTGACTGCGATAGATCTCGCGTAGACGTTCGCTGCCCGATCCGCTACGGGCGGACGGTTTGCCTTTCTCATGATAGTCGGAGGAGGTCGCATCGTAGCATTTGACGAAAACCTTTACTTTGGGACCATCGGATCGCCAACGGCATTGAAAACGGTAGGTCGTCCCTTCGGTGACAGGAAACCGGTCGCTGTAGTACATCACACCAAATGTATCGCCGAGCTTTTTATCGAACGAAAGCCGAATGAAGCGGTTCTTTCCTTCATGCTGCCACTGGACCAGGTTGCCGACCGGCTCGCGGAGTTGGCCACCGTGCGTGTCCCAGCCTTTGGGAACGCCTTTGGTTGACGATCCGGTCTGAAAATCACCTCCGACGATCAAATTCGGGTTGTCGGCCCAATTTTTCTCGATCGCCTCGGTTCTACCCACGGAAACCGAGCCGGTTCCACCTTTTTCGTAGAGGGCATCGAACATCGCCTTGAGGTATTTGTGTGGGATCTCACTAACGGTTTTGGTGCGTGCGTCGACAGTATAAATGACTTTTGGCTTTGGTTTGGCAGAAAAATCGACACAGCGGACTTTCAGGTCGTAAACATCAAAATCGTTGCCCGGCACCCGTTCGACGCTTCCCCAGATCGCGATTTGACCGCCAAATTGGTCCTCGAGCAGTTTCTTTACCGTTTCAATTGGTGTGTCGGCCGACAATGTAACCTTGTTCGATTCGAGCGTGTCTCGCACATCGAGCATCGCCTCGGGAATCACGAACTTTCCCTGCTTCTCGAGCTTCTTCCACACCATGTCTCCAACGATCTTGCCGTATCGCCCCTCGTCGAACTTCGACTGAAAATCGAACGGAATGACCACCTTCGGCTCGTCGGCTTGGGCAAAGGCAGGCAAAAGACCAAAGCCTAGCGCCAGAGTAAAACACAAAAAAAGGAAAAAAGAACGCATAACCAAAGCCTTTACTGTTTTACTTATGGGAGAGATTTTTTTGTTCGAAGCCCGAATCATTCGGATCACTGTACTGGCGATCTTCCCTACTTTACCCCAAGTCGAGTCCTGTCGGAGCCCCAGTCTTGGGACCAGCAAAACCTCATTTTCGGCGGCCAATACAGAAAGGAGCCACATCTACCCTAAATTGTACCTCAACCCCCCCCAAAAATCACCTTTTTGCTGATCTCAGAGCCTAATTCTGCCCTTATTACACCCCCCTTACGGTTTGTAGATTGTAATACGACAGGATTACTGTTATAATCGGCTAAAACTGTGTCATTTATCACGATAGGGCAATTAGATCCATTAAAATGAAGCAGAAAAAAGGTGCCGTTTCTAGGTGAGTTCCGCATTCTTCAGGCCGCTCTCGCCAATAGATCCTAACCCTTTTTCTTTCTGGAACAGTGTGGTTTCACAACTTAAAATCGCTCCATTTTTATACAGCATATGGTCATCCGAAGGGTCACCACAGTATAGGACGCCGGGAAGTTATGAAACTACTTTAAAAAATCTCTCGAAAGCCGGAGGCATCGGAGTCCCATGTCACTGAAAAACCGTCTGAGTCGTCTCTTTGGTATCCCATCGAAATCCAATCGCCGCAGCCCAACCTGCCGCGAGCTCTGCAAGCTCTCCACCCGCCGCTTGCAATGCGAGCCGCTCGAAGATCGGCGCATGCTCTCGATCACGCTGTTCGTCGATGGTGACGCAGCCACCGGCGGCGACGGCTTGGCGTGGGCCACCGCGTATGACGATCTCCAGTCCGCCTTAACCCAAGCGGCCACCTACAACACCGACGCCGACACAACGAACGACGTCAACCAAATCTGGATCGCCGAAGGGACCTACTACCCGAGTGCCGAGCTCGAACCGGGCGACGCCCGCTCGGCCAGTTTCTCGCTGCTCGATGGAGTCTCCCTCTACGGCGGTTTCATCGGTACCGAAACCTCGCTGGGAGAACGCGATTTCGAAACCCACACCACCACCCTCTCCGGCGACCTTGGCGTAATCGACGACACGTCGGATAATGCCTACACGGTCGTCTACTGCGGTGATACCACCACGGCCACGCTCGACGGCGTCACGATCACCGATGGAAACGCGGATGGCTCTTCTGATGATGATTATTCCGAGAAGCTTACTGGTGGCGCAATCCACAGTGAAGCGAATCTGACCATTAAGAATAGCGTAATATCAAACAATCATGCCGACAACCGTGGCGGTGCTATCTACAATACCGGCACCTTGACGGTGATGGGATCGACGTTTGAAAATAATGATACTCTCGGTCCCGGTGGTGCTATTTCCAACTTACAGGACAGTACCGCTACGGTTATCGATTCCCTGTTTTTTGGCAATAAAGCTATAGCCAGCAGTGCTGGTGCCATTTCTGGTCTTGAATGCACACTAACGGTCATCGATACTGTTTTTCTAGAAAATGTTGCTCTTCGGAATGGTGGAGCAATTTCTGTCGCTACCGGTCCGACAACTATTATCGGATCAATGTTTATTGGTAACTCAACCACGGGTCTTGACATGGCTTATGGTGGTGGCGGCATTGCGTGCTATGGAAGTGAAATGACCGTTATTAACTCCTTGCTTTCGGAGAATACAACCAATTCCTATGGAGGCGGAATTTTTCATACATCCGGCAATGAATTAACAGTTATCAATTCTACGATCGTTGATAATTCAGCTGGTGCAGGGGGTGGTGGAATTTATAGTAAAGGTTATGAACCGGTCATACTCCACAACACAATCGTGGCGAATAATACGGATGATCCATCAGGATCGGATATTCTTTCTTCTTTGAATGGTTTGGGGGCATTTACAGGATATTATAATCTAATCGGCAATGGAACCGGTCAATCGTGGCTGGTAGATGGTGTCGACGGCAACCAGGTCGGAACGGTCGAGGAATCGATCGATCCGATGCTCGATAGTAACGGGTTTCCACTATATGGGTCGCCGGTAATCAACGCAGGCAACAATGGTCTGATACCGGCCGGTGTGATTACCGATATGGCCGGGAATTATCGGGTGGTCTACGATACAGTCGATATCGGGGCGTACGAGTTCGGCTCGGTGCCGCTCCTGCCGGGCGATGCGAATCTCGACAAAACGGTCGACGCCTCCGATGTGACCATCTTGGGAGGCAACTGGCAAGCCGGCGTCAATAGCAGTAGCAGCGCTACGTGGACGATGGGCGACTTCAACGGTGATGGCCGTGTCGACGCCTCCGACGCCACGATCCTGGGCGGCAACTGGCAGGCGGAAGCCCACATCTATCCGCTCGAAGCGTGGACTACCATTCCCGGCACGTTGTTTGTCGATGCCGACGCCTCGACCGGTGGCAACGGTTTGCATTGGTCCACCGCCTACGACGACCTCCAAGACGCCCTGACCCAGGCCACCGCACTAAACACCGACGGCGACACGACCAACGACATCACCCAAATCTGGATCGCCGAAGGTACTTATTACCCGAGCGCCGAGCTCCAACCGGGCGACGTCCGTTCGGCCAGTTTCTCGTTGGTCGACAGCGTCACCCTCTACGGCGGCTTCACCGGCCTCGAAACCACCCTCGAAGCCCGCGATTTTACCACCCACACCACCACCCTCTCCGGTGACCTCGGTGTGCTCGGCGATACGTCCGATAATGCCCGCACGGTAGTCTACTGTGACATGAATATTGAAGCGACGATCGATGGCCTTACGGTCACGGATGGGAACGCAGATGGTGATAGAGATTATAGTCATCTCGAAAGAGGCTGTGGTGGTGGGATTTTCAACGATGGACACCTGACGCTTCTCAACTCCAAAGTTATCGAAAATTCAGCAAATCTCGATGGTGGTGGAATTTACAGCCATTATTACACTATGACGATTGCCAACTCGATCATGGCAGGCAACTCGGCGGAAAATGGTGGTGCTGCATACGTACAGGGCAATATACTGACGGTCACGAACTCCACCATTACCGATAATTCGACCAGCAACGGGAGTGCTCTCTGGGTATATAGCTATGGTGGCATAAATCTGCACAACTCTATTGTCTGGCAAAACGAAGGAGATACGGTCGGGGGCGGAGAAATTTATGGCAATCATAACTTGATTGGCATCGACCCTCTCTTTGTTGACCCGAGTACCGGAGACTATCGGCTTCAAGCGAACAGTCCGGCGATCCATTATGGTGACAACGACTTGGCCGTTGATGGAGAAAACAATCCACTTGTAATAGATGCGGACGGAAATGCTCGAATCTACGGCACCACGGTCGATTGCGGGGCATTTGAATATCAAAGTGAGATTGCGCCCGGTCGCGAGACCCCGTCACTGACCGTGACAACCGACAGCGACGTTTTCGATCTCTACGACGGCCAGATCACACTGCGCGAGGCAATTTACTATGCCGACTCAGACACGCTGGGCACCACCGTTACCTTCGATCCAACGTTGGATGGCGCCACGATCATCCTCGACGGCACGGCACTATCGATCGACAAGACGCTCACAATCGATGCCTCCTCTTTAACGTCCTTGACCATTGACGCGAACGGGCAGAGCCAAGTGCTTTCGGTTATCGCAAATGACACCGATGAAGCCCTGGTCAACAGCCTAACCATTACCGGTGGTGTAGGGTACAACGGTGGTGGAATTTACACCAACAGCCATTTGACAATCACCGATTCGGTAATCACCGACAATTCGGCCTTCGATGGCGGCGGGCTTTATGCTGCCTCTGGTAGCTACCTGACCATTATCCGATCGATACTTTCAGACAATATTGCGGGCAGCGATGGCGGTGGCATTCTTAACCGTAGCGACACCACTATCCTTAATTCAATCATTGCGGGCAACTCGGCATTTGACGGAGGTGGTCTATACAATGCCAATGACAACCCATTGATTATCACGAATTCCACGATTACCGGCAACACGGCCGATAATGCGGGCGGAATTTACAATAATGGCGACACGCTCACGATCAACAACTCGATCCTCTCCCAAAACACAGGCGGAGAATTGGACGGATGGGAAAGCATTTCCTTATCCAACAATTTGATCGGAATCGATCCTCAATTTGTAGATCCTGGCAACGGTGACTATCGGCTTCAGGCGACCAGCCCCGCGATCAATTATGGCAATAACGATTTGGCCATCGATCGAAACGGCGATCCTCTGGCGGTGGATGCGGATGGGAACGCCCGAATTTATGACACCACGGTCGACTGCGGAGCGTTTGAGTTCCAAGGTGCAACGGCCCCCGGTCGCGAGGCCCCGGCACTGGTGGTTACGTCGACAGGCGACTTCGTGAATCTATATGACGGCCAAATAACGCTTCGCGAAGCGATTTATTATGCCGACCCTGCCACGCCGGGAACCACGATCACGTTCGACCCGTTGCTCGATGCAGCAACCATCACCCTCTCCGGCTCGTCCTTGTTGATCGACAAGTCACTTACGATCGATGCTTCGTCCTTGACCTCATTGACGATCGATGCCGTCGGGCAAAGCCGGGTAATAACCGTGGTGGGTAGCCAGGAGAGTGAAGTCACGTTAAGCGGTCTCACGATCACCGGCGGCGCATCAGGAAGCGGCGGCGGAATTTACAGTAGTGGCGGCAATCTGACAATCGTCGATTCCACAGTCACCGGCAACACAACCACTATACTTGCCGGGGGAATTTACAGTAACGGCAATCTAACCATCGTCAATTCTGCTATCACCGACAATACATCCAACACAGACGG